>JAZQOA010000027.1:0-23933 GCA_045627605.1 Kiritimatiellia bacterium
TGATCCGCCAGGTCTTCGCCGGGCTTCCAAAGGGGGAAAAAGGCGTCAAACCCCGCCTCGGCCAAGACCCGCGCCCGTTCCGCAGGCGCGGCGCCAAAGGCCTCGAAGATGTTGACGCCGAGCTTGTGCTTCCACATGGCCGCCCCGCCTATGCCCGGACCAGGTCTTCGCGACCGATGAAACGGAGCATGTCGTCGTAGCACTCGTCGAGTTCGGCGACTTGCTCGTCCGTGAGCGAAAGTTCGCCGAGCTTCCACTTCGACTTGTCGTCGCCGGTGGCGACAGTCCCCTGCTCTTCCTGTTTCGCGGCGAGGTATTCGCGCGAGACGGTCGTGTCGAAGACGCCCAGCCGCCTGAGGTAGTGCAGCGAGTAGCCGCGGAGTCCGCCAGGGTATTCGCGCTGGTCGATGAGAAGGCGGTAGAGCGCGTAGGCCGCCGTGAGCGTCCCGTCGGGGTCGCGGGCCTCCATTTGCCGCCAGATGTAGGCGAGGAGCGGCGCGTAGGCGCAGCGCCCCGTGATGAGGCCCTCGCTGCCGATGCGGCGGCTCTGGTGGAGCCATTGCCAGCCCCCCCAGGCGCTGAAAACGGTGTGGATCACGGGTTTGGCGGCGATTTCCAGCCTCATGCGCACGTTCGCCTCGGGTCCCCCGCTCTCCTCCTTGAGGTAGCCGAAGATGTCGGGATGGCGGCGGGCGAGGTCGATGAGCAAGTCCACGTCCGGGGCCGGGCATGTCGCGTTGACGTAGGTCTGGATGATGCCCGGGCGGCGGGCGACTTCGGCCAGCTTCTCGAAGTAGAAGCGGATGTCGTCCTGCGTCGTGCCGTTGTCGGGCGGACGCGAAATGATCGCGATCTGCGCCCCGGGGTATTTCGCCGCGACGGCCTCGACCGCTTCGGCTTCGCGCACCATCTGCTCCCAGGTCGCGCCGTTGCAGCCGAAGGTCATCATGCAGGGCACACCCTCCATCGCCCGCGCGCACGCCTCGTAGCCGCGCACCTTCTCCTCGAAGGCGAGCAGATCGACCGAGTCGTTCGACTGGCACCAGATGACGCCCGGGCACCCCGAGTCGGCGGTGAACTTCGCGCCGCGGGCCAGCGAAGCGTAATCAACCGAACCGTCCGCGAGGTAGGGCGTGGAGAGAATCGGAAACGGCCCCCGCATCCGCTTGTCGCCGCCGCCATCAGTCTTTTCAACGGCTGTCGTCGCGTCTTTCATTTGCAAATCCTTTCGGCCGGGAATCCGGTCACCATTCGGCGACGGAACCGTCGGCATGGCGCCAGAGCGGGTTCTTCCACGCATGCGGCGTCTTGTTCTCCTCGACGACGAGGGCCTTGTCAACCTCGACGCCGAGACCGGGAAGCGACGGCATGCGGCAAAGGCCGTCCGCAAAGGTGAAGTCGCCGCGGTTCTTGACGTAGTCGAGCACCGAGCGGCCAACGTTGTAGTGGATGCCCATGCTCTGCTCCTGGATGACGGCGTTGTAGGCGACGGCGTCGACGTTGAGGCAGGCGGCCAGGGCAATGGGGCCAAGCGGGCAGTGCGGGGCGAGAGCCACGTCGCAGGCCTCGGCCAGGGCGGCGATTTTCCGCACCTCGGTGAGACCGCCCGCATGGCTGAGGTCGGGCTGGACGATGTCCACGCCGCCGACGCGCAGGAGGCGCTTGAAGTCGTACTTGGAGAAAAGCCGCTCGCCCGTGGCGATCGGGATGTTGCAGGCGCGGGCAATCTCGGGGAACTCCTCCATGTTCTCGCAGAGGACAGGCTCCTCGATGAACATCGGGTCGAAAGGTTCGAGTTTCTTCGCCAGGATCTTCGCCATGGGCTTGTGGACGCGCCCGTGGAAGTCGATGGCGATCCCGAAGTACTTGCCGCAGGTTTCGCGGATGGCGGCGACACGTTCGAGGACGGCGTCCAGCTTGTCGTAGGAGTCGAGCATCTGGAGTTCCTCGGTCGCGTTCATCTTGACGGCCTTGAACCCCTCCTCCTTGCACTTGAGCGCTTCCGCGCCGACAGCCGCGGGCCGATCCCCGCCGACCCAGCGGTAGACGCGGATCGTCTCGCGCGCCTTGCCGCCCATCAGCTGCCAGGCCGGGGCGCCGAAGACCTTGCCCTTGATATCCCAGAGGCACTGGTCGATGCCCGAGATCGCGCTCATCAGGACGCCGCCGCCACGGTAGAAGCCGCCGCGGTAGAGCGTGTTCCAGACATCCTCGATGGCGGCGGGATCGCGTCCGATGAGATACGAGGCCATCTCGTCGACGCAGGCGCGCACCGCGCCGGCGTGGCCTTCGAGCACGGCCTCGCCCCAGCCCGCCGTTCCGGCGTCGGTCTCGATTTCGACGAAACACCACCTGGGGCGGACCAGATAGGTGTTGACAGCGGTGATTTTCATGGCGGATTCCCCCGGGGTCGCATTCGCCGCGCGTTAAACGCGCTTCGAGAGGACGTCGCGCTCGTAGGCGAGGACGTCGTCGAACCACGCGCCATCCTGCGGCGCGCCCTGCCGGCGGCAGTACTCCGCCCAGATTTCGGCGAACGGGTAGAACTTGAGCTCCTCCTGCATGACGAGGAGACGCGTGAAATCCTGGCGGTCCTGCATCTCGCGGAGGGCGTCGCAGGGCTGCAGCAAGGCGTAGAGAAGCGCCTTCTGCATGTTGCGGAAACCCGTCGTCCAGGCGGCGATGCGGTTGATCGAGGCGTCAAAGTAGTCGAGTGCGATGAAAACGCGGCCGAGCGCCTTGCAACGGACGATTTCCCGGGCGATTTCCTTCGTCTCGTCGTCGAAAAGGACGACATGGTCGCTGTCCCAGCGGACAGGGCGGGAGACGTGCAGCGCGATTTTCTCGTCGTAGGCGAGGAGCGCGCTGATCTTGTCGGAAATCACTTCGGTCGGGTGGTAATGGCCGGAGTCCATCAGCGAAATGACGCCGTTGGCCTTGTTCTCCGCCGCGTACTTGAGGCAGAACTCGCCGCTTCCCACGGTGTAGGACTCGACGCCGATGCCGAAAAGCTTGGCCTCGACGGTGACGTAGACCTTGGTCTTGTCGAAGGGTTCGGCGATGATTTCGTCAAACGACTTGCGGTAGCGAAGGCGCGGGCCGAGACGGTCGGCGGGGACGTCCTTCATGCCGTCGCCCGCCCAGAGGTTGATGACGCAGGGCTGGCCAAGCTCGTCGGCGAGGTACTGCGCGATGCGGATGCAGCACTTGCCGTGCTCCACCCAGAAACGGCGGGTCTCCTCGCAGGGGCTCGCCAGCGTCAGCGGGTCGCACTTCGGGTGGCCGAAGAACGTCGGGTTGAAGTCCGCGCCCAGGCCGCGCGCCTTGCAGAACTCCACCCACTTTCTGAAATGGCGGGGCTCGATCTTGTCGCGGTCGACCCACTCGCCGGGTTCGAAGATGGCGTAGCAGGCGTGGATGTTGATCTTCTTCGTGCCGGGGCAGAGGGCGAGCACCTTGTCGATGTCCGCCATCAGCTCTTCGGGCGCGCGCGCCTTGCCGGGGTAGTTCCCGGTCGTCTGGATGCCGCCCGAAAGCGGGCCCTTCTGGTCGAAGCCGCCGACGTCGTCGCCCTGCCAGCAGTGGAGCGAGACGGGAACCTTCGCGAGGGTTTCGAGGGCGGCGTCGGCATCGACGCCGAGAGTGGCGTATTTCGCCCTTGCTTCTTCGTAGCTCATTGTCGTTCTCCTTGGAAGTTGACTTGGTTTGGCCGCGACTTACCTGCCGGACTGCCCCATCGTGTAGCCGGCGAACTCGCGCGTGTTGTAGGGGGGCTGGCCTTCGGGAACCGCAAGGCCATTGGCGCGGCGCAACTTGAGGAAGGCGTCGAGGTACTTTTCACCGACCTGGTTCACGCGGCCCTTGTGGAGCCCGGCAAGCAACAGCATCTTGCAGTAGGCGTCGGCATTCTCAAGGTACCACTCGGCGGCCTCGATGTCGGCCGCGCCCGCGACGACGCCGTGATTCTCCATGAAGACGACGTTGGACTGCTTCGCGGCCTCGGCCACGGCCGCCGCCACTTCGGGCGTGCCCGGGGTGTCGTAGGGGGCGAGCGGAATCTGGCCGAGGAAAATGTCGGCCTCGGGGTTGACGCCGTTGGGCGGCACCAGGCCGGCGAAAAGGAAGGCGTTGCAGCACGGCGGGTGGGCGTGGATGCAGGCGTTCATGCCGGTGGCCTTCATCATTGCGATGTGCACGCGCACCTCGCTCGTGGCGGGCCGGTAGCCGCAGAGCTGCCCCGCCTCCATGTCGACGAGGCAGACGTCTTCCTCGGTCATGAAGCCCTTTGAGCAAAGCGTCGGCGAGCAGAGAACGAGATCCTTCGCCACGCGCACGGAAAGGTTGCCGCCGTTGCCGTCGACATATTCGCGCTTGTAGAGGCGCCGGCCCATCTCGACGATCTGGCGCTTGACGGCGCAGACCTCGGGCGAGGCGAAAAAGGCGTCGATCTCGGCACGGGTGCGCGGATCGTGCCCGGTCCAGTCAAAAACCCTGTTGACCAGGGGCGGCTTAATGTAGAGAGACTTGTCTGCCATTTGCAAATTCCTTTGCCTTTAATTTTACCACAAAAGCCCGGCGTTGCCGCAGCCGCCGGACAACCTGGTGCAACGTTCCCGCCCGGGAAACGTACCGAGGGCATCGGCAAGAAGATACCCGATATGATATAATCACGCCATGCAAAACACACACGAAATCACCCCCGAACTGCTCTCCTGCTTTTCAGCGGGATTCCATGCCGACGAGAAGAACGCCATCCGTCAGCACGCCGTTGTCAAGGCCGGCATTGGCGACGCCGCCGAAAACCACCAGGCCAACATCGACAACCCGATGGTCTTCTCCATCGAGCTCAAGGACACCGGCAAGATCACCAACCAGAAGGCCTCGGGCCGCTGCTGGCTCTTCGCGGCGCTCAACACGATGCGCTACGAAGTCATCCACAACCTCAACCTCGACGACTTCGAGCTTTCACAGAACTACCAGATGTTCTGGGACAAGCTTGAAAAAGCCAACTACTTCCTCGAAAGCATCGTCAAGACCGCCGGGGAGCCGCTCGACGGCCGCCTCGTCAACTTCATCATCGGCGCCCCGATGCAGGATGGCGGACAGTGGGACATGTACGCCGCGCTTGCCGACAAGTACGGTTGCGTCCCCAAGTGCGTCATGCCCGAGACCTTCCACTCCTCCAACACGCGCGTCATGAACCGGCTCCTCACCTTCAAGCTCCGCGAGGACGCCGACGAACTCCGCGCCGCCGTCCGCGACGGCGCCAAGACCGCCCAACTCGACGCGCTCAAGGAGCGCATGCTCCAGGAAGTCTACAACGTGCTCGTCATTTGCCTTGGCGAACCGCCCGCGAAGTTCGATTTCGAATACCGCGACAAGGACGGCGAGTTCCACCGCGACGCCGGCCTCACGCCCAAGTCGTTTTTCAAGAAATACATCAGGCTCAACCTTGGCGACTACGTCTCCGTCATCAACGCGCCCACGGCCGACAAGCCCTATGGCAAGACCTTCACGGTCGCCTTCCTCGGCAACGTCGTTGGCGGACGCGAAGTCAAGTACCTCAACCTCCCCTCGGCCGATCTCAAGAAAATCGCCATCAGGCAGCTCAAGGACGGCAAGCCCGTTTGGTTCGGCTGCGACGTCGGGCAGATGAGCACGCGCGACACCGGGCTTCTGGCGCTCAACGCCTTCGACTACGAGGCGGCGACGGGACTGAAGTTCGCCTTCGACAAGGCGCAGAGGCTCGACTACTGCATGTCGGGGATGTCCCACGCGATGGTCTTCCAGGGCGTCAACCTCGTCGACGGCAAGCCCAACCGCTGGAAAGTCGAGAACAGCTGGAGCGACAAGGCGGGGCAAAAAGGCTACTTCATCATGTCCGACGACTGGTTCGACGAATACAACTACCAGGTCGTCGTGAACAAGAAGTACCTTACGGCGGCGCAGCGAAAGGCCTTCCAACAGGCCCCCATCGTGCTGAAGCCCTGGGATCCCATGGGCAGCCTCGCGTAGGCGCCCGGTATCATTTCCTTGCCTGAGGCGTAACTTTCACCTTTTCGCCTATTACGAAAAGTGTAACCTTTTGTTACGCCGCGCGTAACCAATGTGATTTCGCCCGTGCCGGGCGGAAGAACGACAATCAACAACAAGAAAGCGAGTTCATTATGAGTATTGGCATGAATGGCCGGGATGGCCTGGAACCGATCCGCTGGCAGATTGAAAATCCTGATTTGCCGCATGGGGATTCTGTCAAGAGTATGCTGGGGAACGCCTCCATTGACTTCGACAAGCTCAAACATGATACCGATGGCACATACAACATGGGCGAGATTGTCGTCGAGAACAGCCGCGGTCCCCGTCTCAGCCTCGAGGTCATCAACAATCACGTGGGGGGACGCGCCGAGAAAAACACAAGGGTAATCGATTCGTATCAAAGGCAGCGTACGAACATGGCCGTCTTCAAGGCCCTCCTCGAACACTTCGCCGATCCTTCGGAAGATCGTGAAGCTGTTGCGAAGAACGCTATTTTAGACATGAATCTCAACAGGATCCAAACCACGGATTTCGATTACTTCGGCAACAAGTACATCAAGGTGGCGTACGACTTCCTTCTCGGTCCTGACAACCAGGGGGAGAACGCCCGTCCGCTCAGCCGTGATGAAACGCGCTATCTTATCGATTTGCTCGAAAACGGCGAAAATACGGAAGAAGGCGTTAAGAAGGCCGTGGAACGCCTGAACAATCTCCGTGCGTTCAAGGCCGGGGAGCTTACCGATACGTCAAGCGTCAAGGATCTTGTCAAGGGCCTTAAGGTCGGAAATGGCGACATCGAAAAGAGAGCCCGCGTCGTGCAGGTGTCGGTCAACCAGCATGCCGCCAGGATCGATCGCACCGGCGGGGATTACGGCGCGGCAGTCGCCTTTGTCAACGATGAAGATGACAAGGTGAAAAAAGCAACGGCCTTGGGGACTGGGGTTCTGGCCGAGAACAAGGAGATCAACCACCTCATTCTGGAGCGCGTCGTCACCGTCGCGCAGAAATACGGAGCCGATCTCGGCAAGGCAAATTCGTGGGATGTCGCAAAGACCCTGCTGAAGGGACTCAAGCCCAAGATTGATGCGGCGGTCATGAAGTACAACGGCCTGCACGTTGCCGCCGGGCGGCAAGCCAGTAGCCGCGACGTCTATCTTGCAGTCTTTTTGCAGATGAGTCGGGCCCTCCGCACGGTGCTGAAGGACTATGGTGCGGATTGGACAGAAGCCGGATTTAAAAACTTCCGTGACATCGTAAAAAAGTCGATCGCAAACAAGTTGGCCAACAAGCCCGGCTTTCCCGCAGGCGATCGCACAAGCACGGAACTGGCGACTGGAAAGGCGATCGGGAATCATGCCCGGCGGGGTGTCGATCCAATGACCCGCTACAGCTTGGAAATCGAGAATCGGTCTGGCCGGTTTAAGAATGTCGAGGCGAACCTCAACATCCGTGAGGCCAATGCCAACAAGTCGAAGGAGTGGTTTGTCGCCCTGGCCCATGAATACGAGAATCGGACAGGCTTCAGCATTATCAAGAACTTTATGGACTGGGCCTACGCAGATATGGCCGCGCGCAGGGAGGGTGGACGTGTTGAGGGCATCCCGTCTTACTCCGGCAAGGACCTTGCGAAAGATGCGGGCTATCGCCTTTGCGACAACATTGTCAAGGCGATTCAGAAGATGAAAGAAGCGCGAGCCGGGCTGGAGGATCTGACGCCCCTGTTCCTCGACGGATTCGTGGATCTGACGACCGACTATGTCGCGGAATGGTTGCGTAAGAAAGGAGATGCGACGTTCTTGTCGGACTTCAAGGCCGCGTTCCGCGGGAAGCTGGCGGATGAACTCCATGGCCATGGCCTTCGGACGGAACTGATGCCCGCGCCAGAGGTGAATGACAATCATCACGATGAGGAGATGCTGAAAAAGGCCATCCAATTCGATGAGAGTGGCGGCTTGGTCTATGTCGGTTCGAAATCGGTGGAAGACCCCGTGTACTCGTTTGAGGCGAATAAACCAACCATTGAAAGTGCCATTGCCAAGGTGCCTGGGCTTCTCGCCAGTGTCATGAAGAGATGCAGGACCGTGAACCGTGAAGGCCAGGGGTGGGCTGCGGAGCTTGCCAGGGGGTTGGAGAAGGAAGTGCGCGCTTCTGTTCGTGTATGGTGTAATGCCACGGGTCACCCGACAGACGAGGATCACTTTGTCGAGCAGTGCCTGTTGGGTGCCACTTCCCTGTTTACCCTCGGAATCGCGAGTATCGAGCAATTGGAAGATGAGCAGGCTGTGAAGCAAATCCAAAAGACGGTCATGCGCGAAATCAACAAACTCATCGACTGAAATCGGACTTGTTTCAAAAGGAGGTGTCGCGGCGCGATAGCGGCTGCGACATCTCCGGGATTTTGAAAAGGCTTGTGCGGAAGAGTGCGATTTGACATAATTGCTTCCGTCACAACGGGCTTGTCATGCAGGGTGAGAACACGGAGGAACCTTTATGGACTTTAAAGAATTGCTGGATGCCTTTGCGGCGGACGTCGGGATGACGGAACCCGTCGCCTACGACAATGACGGCTGCCAATGCAGCCTGGAGATCAATGGCCGCGACATCGGCTTCTGCCACAAGGAGGATGCCGGGCTGCTGGTGATCTGGACGGAAATCGGCGAACTCCCGCCCGCCGGCCGCGAGGCGCTCCTCGCGCGGCTGCTGCGGGAGAATTTCATGAATCCCGATTTCCCCGAAGGCACTTTGTCGCTTTCAGACGATGATGCCGTCTGTGCGCACTGCACCATCAAGACGCCCGTATACGACAAGAACGAGTTCTATCTTCTCCTTCTGCGCTTCATGACGGCCGCCGACGAATGGGAGCGAATGCTCGACGGCGCTGGCGGCGACGATTCCGTCGCCGCGGAAGACCGGGAAGAGGAAGCCCCCCTGCCTTTTTCATCCTCCGGCTTCTTCCAAGTGTAACCTTTTGTTACGCCGCACGTAACCAATGTGATTTCGCCCATGCCGGGCGGAAGAGCAACAACCAACACCAACAACAAGAAAGCGAGTCACACATGAGTATCGGCCCCAACATCAATGCACGGGATTTGCTGTATGGCGTGCAGAACAACGATTCCTTGCTGAATCCGGCCGCCGGGCGGCAAATTGGCTCCATCGACAACGAGCTGGGGGGAAACGCCTCCATCAGCTACAAGAGCCTCTGGAACAAAGCGCACGGCACGTACAACATGGGCGAAATTGTCGTCAAGAACAGCACCGGCCCCCACCTCAGCCTCGGCATCATCAACAATCACGTCGGTTCAAACGCCAATCTCAACACGGAAGTGACCACCTGGAAGCAAAGGCAACGCACAAACATGGCCGTGTTCAAGGCCGTCCTCGACCATTTCACCGACAAGGAAAGCGAAGATCAAAATCAAGCGGTGTGCAACCTTTTGAGCAAGGACATCGGCGCGGTCGGCGATGAAGATTTCGTGGAGTTTAGCAACAAGCACATCAAGACGGCATTCGATTTTCTCCTCGGCAAGGACAACCTGAATGAGGATGCCCGGCCCCTCAGCCGCGATGAAATGGCCTATCTCTTTGACTTGCTCGAGAAAGGTGCTGATGGATCGGAGTCTTTGGAACAAGATGTGAAGGCACTGCAGAACCTTCGCGCGTTCAAGTCCGGGCAAATGAAAATCTCCCCCAACGACAATTGCCTCCAAGAGCTCGTCAAAGGGCTGAAAGCCACGAATGCCGGCAGTGAAAAACGGGCCCGCGTGTTGCAAGTCTCGGTCAACCAGCAGAAGGCCATGGCCGGGCGCACCGATCGCGTGCCGCTCATGAGGGATCCCAACAACGAGGATCTTAGCAAAAAGGTTGACGAAGCGGAAAAAATCCTGGCGACAAAGATGCCGGAGATCGGCCACCACGTTCTGGAACGCGTCGTCGCCGTCGCGCAGAAGTACGGCGACGATCTCGCCAAGGCCAACACGTATGACGTCGCCAAGGCCCTGTGCAAGGGGGTCATGTCCAAGATCACGGCCGCGGTCGAAAAGTACAACGCCAAGGCCGAAGCCAACGGGCAGCCCAAGACGGAGAGGGCTTATATCGCCGGCGCCGTCATCGTGCAGATGGAGCAAGCCGTCAAAAGGTTGCTGCAAGACATGGGTGAGACATGGACCAAGGATGGGGTGAAAAACTTCGAGAGAATCCTTTTGGACGGGCTCGAGCGCAAGCGGATAGGTGAGTCCGGATTCCCCGCCAAGCTGCGTGAAAAAATTCTCCTGGCCACCGGTGCGCCGCGAGAGAAAAAGGTTGGGAAAGGGCCTGTTTTCATAGGCAATTTCAACCCCGAACCAATGCCGGAGAAGGAGAAGACGTGGAGTCAAATGTCCACACGGGAAAGAGCGAAATTCCTTGTAAAAAAGCTGAATGACGATTCCAAGTCGTTTGATGACAAGTTGAATGCCTTGAAAGAAATACTGCTGTCAACATCGGAAACCGGGGATTCCGTGGAGATCCTTAAGTTGATCGCGATTGACAGCGGCACATCGGCGGAAAACAATGAAATCGCGGAGAAGATTTTGGAGGAGCTGGGCGGGGCCGAATAAAAAAAAGCGCAGATAAGGCCGGCGCGAGGCGCCACCCCTGCCAATTGGCCGTTGGGCAGGGATCATGGGAACCAGCCCCCGGACGACGCGACAATCGTCGTCAGGGGGCTGGTTCTTTGGCAACGGAACAAAGCCTGAGGCAGGTCGCCTCGCCCCCGGCGGACCTAAAACGCCGCCAAGGCAGTTTCCCGCGCCAAGACGCCCATACTTAAACCGAACGTTTGGTTTTGCTATAATTTCTGATATGAAAAATTCAATTGTCTTTCTTCTTTCCGTCGCCGTGGCGTGCCACGCCTTTGGCCAGGCTGTCGTGCCCGGCGAATTCACCGACCCCTCCAACCTCCGAAAGCAGGTCGCGGACGCCGAGGGCTACCAGACGCCCGAGGCCCTCAAATACCCCTATGTTTCGACCTACTATGTGACGCCCAAGGTCAAGGAGGGCGAGCGCGTCAAGATCGGCTTCTTCGTCACGGACTGGGACTCCTCGAAGATCCGCTTCCTCGACGACTCCTTCCGCTTCAACGTCCACCTCGAATATTTCGCCGAGGGCGGCGAGGCCAAGCGCCTCGAACAGCAGAATGTCCACTCAGGCGACGGGGAGTTCAGCCTCGGCACCCTGCCCCCCGGCAACTACACCGTCGGCATCTGGGCGACGGACCAGAAGGGTCGCGAGTCGCACCGCGTCTGGCACGAGTTCCGCGTCCTCCCGGCCGACGCCGCGGCCCCCAGGGCCTATGTGGCGACACGCGACGATCTCGCGAAGTACGGCATCCGCAACGACGGCGGCATCGGGCGCACCGTCCTGGTCGACGTCGGCGAAATCGACCCCAAGGCCAACGCCGAGGCGCAGAAGGCGGCCGCCCTCGCCAAGATCGACGCCTTCATCGCCGCCCATCCCCCGAAGCCGGCCGCGACAACGCCTTGCTACACCGTTTTCGTGCCGACTTCCGGTGGCAAGGTGCTCTTCCGCTCCTTTGAACGCTCCCGCATCGTCTACGATCCCGGCTACGACACCAACGCCGTCGAAAAGGCGGCCATCGCCACGGCGGAAGGCCTCCAGAAGCTCATCGACGACAAGGCCGCCGCCGGCTTCGCGAAGCTGACGCTTCTTTCGGGCATCTACCGCGTGAGCGCCTTCCGCACAATCAGCCTCCCGGACAACTTCACGCTCGATCTCGGCGGCGCGACGCTCAAGGAAAACGCCTTCACGGGCAGCCATTCGGTCATCGTCGAAATGACGGACGTCACGGACGCCCACCTCGTCAACGGCGTCCTCGAAGGCGACTACTACGAGCACGACTACGCGCATTCACCCAACAACTCCGAGTGGCCAATGGGCTTCATGCTCTCCGGCGCCGCGCGCTACTGCTCCGTCGAGAACGTGAAGGTCCGCAACATCACCGGCTACGGCGGCGGCAACGGCATCGGCAAGGGCAAGACGGGGTCCTACTCGCGCTTCTCCAAGTCCATCGGCGGCAAATACGAGGCCGGCGGTCCCAACCCCAAGACCGGGGAACTCGACGCCGGCGACACCGCGCGCTTCACCTCCGATTTCGCCGACGTCTCGCGCTTCGCCACCAACAAGTACCTCCAGGTCTCCAAATACCTCGGCTACCAGGGCCGCGCCACGCGCTCGTGGAACCTCACCGCCTGCTGGTATGACGCCGACCGGAAGTTCCTGCAAGGCGAAACGGCCTTCCAGTACCGCAACATGCTGATCCCCGCCGGAGCCGCCTGGCTCAGGATTTCCGTCGAGGCTGCAGACGCCCAGGAGGCCGCCGCCGCCAACCTCTACATGATCAACTTCAAGGTGCCGTGGAACTGCGCCGTCAAAAACTGCCTCATTGAACGCGCCCGTTGCGTGGGCCTCGCGCCCAGCGCCATGAAGAACATGCTCTTCGAGGGCAACGAGTTCACCGCCAGCGGCGAGTCGGCGGCGAAGTGCGCCTTCGACGCCGAGGACGGCTGGGACCAGATGCAGGACGTCTACTTCACCCGCAACTGGTTCCACGACAACCCCTGCAACGACTCGATCCTCACGTGCGCGGGCCACAACTTCATCCTCGAAAAGAACCGCAGCAACCTCTTCTTCTGGGGCCGCACCCACTCCCCGTGCGTCCGCGACAACGACATCGGCTCGGCAGTCTACACCTGCGACAGCCGCCTGAGGAGCGGCTACGGACGCTTCGAGAACAACCGCTACAAGGCAAAGGTCGAGATCCGCGGCCCCAAGGCCCATCCGGGCTGGGATTTCGTCCTCTCCAACCTCGACTTCACCGACCCCGCCAATTCCTTCAGGGTCGAGGCCGGGCCTTCGGGCCGTCTCGTCGGCTGCGCTTTCGCGAACCGCGACTTCAGACTCTCCAACGCCTCGGGCTGCACGATCAAAAACGGAAAGTCCGAGTTCCTCCCCGCCGGCAACTGGTTCGGCGTCACGGCCGAAGACGTCCGCCTCGTCAACCTCTACGAGACCAACGCCTTCACGAAGTGCGTCTTCAAAAACACCACCTTCCACAACTTCAGCCGCGGGCTCCAGACCTTTACGGACTGCGAATTCGACGGCTGCACCTTCACGTCGGTCTCCGCCGCAAACGTCCGCTTCGCGCGCTGCACCTTCAAGGGCGGCTCGCTGACCGGCGGCTACTGGGCGAAGCCCGCCACGATCGCCTACGTCGACTGCGCTTTCGACCTCGATGCGGCCGCCTACTTCAACATCGCCCTCTACACCATCGGCAAGATCGGATTCCGGAACTGCAAGGCCGAAAGCACCTCCGGCACGGGCACGGCACTCGTGAACATCAGCGACCTCCGTCCCCAGCCGACAGACGACCAGGTCGGCAAGCTCGTCGTCACCGGCTGCTCCTTCGGCCCGTCTTTCAAGCAGGCCGTCACCACCGCGGCCTACCGCAAGGATGCCTCGTCGAAGAAGATCGAAATCTCGGTTCCCGGCAACACCTTCGCGCAGGAAGGCGCCGAAGCCATTCCCGAAAGCTGCGTTCTCCCGAACTGGACGGTCTCGCGGCAGTAACCATCGACATACACAAGGTCGCCCCATGAAAAGCAACAGCACGATCTCATTCTCCGCCATCACCCACCGCAAGGGCGGTTCCGGGCGTCGGCGCGACTTTACCTTCGACGCTGCCCGGAGCACGGGCACGCACCTTCTCGGCTCGTGCGCCGACGAATCGCTCGAACTCGAAGTCGTCGCCTCGCATGAACCCGAATGCCGCGTTTTCGAGGGATGCGTCCGCGACACCACCGGCAAAGACCACGCCGTCTCATTTTTCTTCGAGCTGCATGTCGACGCAAGGGAAGTCGTCTGGCACGACGACATCCGCCGCTCACGCAAGGTGAACAGCTCGAAGGTCTACGACAACACACTCCCCGCCGAATGCGGGTCCGGCGCGATCGGCAAGTATCCCGTCGGCACAATCAGCGGCATTGACGCCGCAGGTCGGCGTTTCTGCAAGTCCATCGCGCTCGACCCGACGCGGCCGGCCCCCTTCTCCATCGGCTTTGACACGGCGCGCGCGGCGCTCTTCATCCGCTACGATGTCGCGCTCGTTCCCGAAACCGCAAACTTCCCCTCCGCCGCGCCCTTCCGTTTCGTCGTCTTCGACTCCGACCCCGCCTGGGGCTTTCGCGGCGCCTACGACAAGTATATGCGTCTTTTTCCCGAGCCGTTCACGGTGCGCTCGCGGTCACAGGGCATCTGGATGCCCTTCACCGACGTGGAGAAGGTCGCGGGCCAGGCGGACTTCGGCTTCCGCTACCACGAGATGCACGGTGTCGGCAACGAGTTTGACAGCGCCAACGGCATCGCCGCCTACAACTACACCGAGCCCTTCACCTGGTGGATGAACATGCCCAAGGACATGCCGCGCACCTACGAGAATGCCGTCGCGCTGATGGAGGAATACGCGAAACCCGAGTGCAGGGACGCCGACCTGCACCAGCATGCCCTCGCCTTGAAACGCTCCGGGATGCGCCGGCCCGACGGGAAATTCGCCGTCGCGTTCTACGATCTCCCGTGGTGCGACGGCGCCTGCTGGACGATGAATCCCAACCCCGCCCAGCCCTTCGAGCCCAGCGGGGCGACCATCAACTGGAGCGACGCCCTCAAGGCCGAGCGCCACCCGCCGATGGGCCGCCTCGCCGGCGAATACATCGACTCAACCGAAGGCTACACCACCCCTGAGCTGAATTTCGACCGCGCCGCCTTCGCCTACGAGACCGTTCCCCTCGCCTTCGACAAGAAGACCTACCAGCCCGGCATCCTCAAGGGCCTTGCCGTCTTCGAGTTCACGCGCAAGGCGGCGGCGGATATGCACGCCCTCGGCAAGACCCTCTTCGGCAACGGCGTCCCCTACCGCTTTTCCTGGTTGCTCGCCAACTTCGACATCATGGGCACCGAAACCGTCTGGCTTGGCAAGGACAAGACCTACGCGCCCGAAAAGGATTGGCAGATGGCGCTGTGGCGGACGCTGAGCGGCCGCAAGCCCTACGTGCTCCTGCAGAACACGGACTTCCACGCCTTCGACAGCACGATGGTCGAACGCTACATGCAGCGCGTCCTCTTCTACGCCCTCTACCCGAGCATGTTCAGCGTCGATGCCGCGTCGAGCCCCTACTGGGAGGATGCCTCGCTCTACAACCGCGACCGCGCACTCTTCAAGAAGTACGTGCCGCTTGTCCGCGAGCTCGGCGAGACCGGCTGGGAACCCGTGACGCTTGCCGTGTCGTCCAACGACAAGGTCCTTGTCGAACGCTACGGCCACCGCTACCTCACGCTCTGCAACGACGAGGCGACGCCGCAGAAAACCACCGTCAAAGTGATGTTCCCGGCGCGGCGCAAGGCCGTTGAGCGCCTCTCCGGCGCGAAGGTGAAAGTCGCGACGGACGGCACCTTTGAAATCGAACTCGCCCCGCAGTCGTCCGCCATGGTCGACTTCGGCGAATAAGGAACTCTTGCGGCAGGAACATTGGGAAAGACAGAAATACAACAGGCGGCTCGGAAGACCGTCCTTGTGGGCACATATCGCGGCGGACAGCTTGACGACTGGCCGGGGTACTACAACTACCCGCTCTCGAAGAACGACAAGATCGACGTGGAAGGCGCGAAGCGCGTCAACGAACTGTGGCTCTTCCAGGGCGCGAAGGAAGGGCGCTTCTTCTCGCCTGGCGCGAGGTCAAGGACTGGCCCGGGGCGGTTATCGGCGCCTGCGGCTATTCGGCTCGCGGACGGAACGACTTGCGGCTGGCGGACAACGCGCAAGAGGATTCCCCCGCCCTCTGGGACGAAGGGTATGGCTTCTGGTGGGATCTGGACGAAGTGGTGCGCTTTGACCAGCCGATCCCCTGCCGCGGCAACGTCGGCATGTGGCGAATGCCGGAGCCGCTGGCGGAAAAAGTGTCCGCCGCGGACATCCTCGCCACCGCTCAACATTCTCGGTAAAATTTCACGCACTCGCGCCTGAATTGTGCTAAAATAATGCCGTTAGGCGAAATTCACTCAACTTGGTTTTGCCGGCAAAGTTCCCCAAAAAAGGAGAAAGCAGATGATTCCATCGAAAATCCGAATCGCAACCCTCGCGGCTTTGGCCTTTACCCTTGGTGTTGCTTCCGCGGCGACCACCTACACCTGGACGGGCGCGGGAGATCCGAATCCGGACGGGTCGCTCAACTGGTCGAATCCGACGAACTGGGGCAAGACGGCGGCGACGGATTTCCCCGGCAAGGCGACGACGGACATCGCGACTTTCCCCGCCACGACCGAGGCAACGGTGGTCATTGACATTACCAAGACCATCGGTACGCTGAACCTCGACGGCACGGGTCTCACGCTGAAGCGGGCGGCGGAGAACCGTCTGACCACATCGACGCTGTCCGTCGCCGCGTCTTCCGTCGTCACGCTGGACGGTGCGTTCATTACCTCATCCGTCAACTCGGCGATGACGCAGGGCGATCACTCGGTTCTTACCCTGAAGAACGGTGCGGACCTCTACCGCAGCAACAGTTCGGGAGCATACAACATCTACTCCTCCACCGCGACCTACGATGCCCGGCTGATCGTGGAAAGCGGCTCGACCCTGCGTCTGGCCGGAAGTTTCTGCCTCAACGCTTTGGCCGAGGTGACGATCGACGACGCGACGATCCAGGCCGCGAACATCTACCTCAACAACGGCGGCACGGGCGGCGGCAGGGTGATGTTCAAGGGACGGCATCCCGCGATGCGGGCGACGACGACGGCTTTCCGCTCGGAGAAAAACGCAGACCGCAAGCTGGGCACCGACCTCTGGTTCGTCATTCCCGAGGGCGGATTCGATGCCGCGCCATTGCGCGGTGCGACGGGAGAGATGTTCCTTAATGCCGACAAGTCGCCGGACAAGGCCGTTCGCTTCCATGTCGACCCGACGTCGCCCGCGCTGACCGCGGGCACGGCCACGACTGCGTTTCTCGGCTTCTTCCCGAAAGGGACGCTGCGCGCGAAGGGCTCGTTGCTCGCGGACGACCAGTCCGTGGCGTTCGAGTGGCGCACGGCCGCGAATGAGGTCGCGACAACTGACGCAGGCGCGGTCACGCTGTGGGCGACGGTCGGCGAGGGAGCCGCCGCGCCGACGCCGCAGATTGAGAAGTCGGAGCTTTCCCCGGCAGTTTTCAGCTCGTCCATCTCGCGCAAGACCATCACCGCCTCGGTGGCCGTCCTCGGGCTGGGGAACGTTCATACGCCGAAGCTGACCCTGCTTGTCGGCACGGAGAACAACGTCGATGCGCTGACGCCGGTCGAGACGGTGTCGCCGACCCTCGGCGTGAACGTCTTCACCTGGGTCGCGCCGAACTACGATACGAAATACTATTTCGCCTTCCGGCTCGAGGACTGCGATGGCGAGACGGTCGTCAGTTCCGCGACCACGGCGATTGCGAACCTCACCTCGTCAGACGCGACGACCTACACATGGACGGGCGCGGGCGACGGCAAGAGCTGGACCGATCCGGACAACTGGGACGACGGACACGGCGGCGATTCGCTCGGCTGGCCTCAGACGACCGCCTCGACCGCGCTGTTCGCCGAGGGGACGACGGCGTCCGTCCTCTTCGACGCGACCTGCACGTTCGGGACGCTCAACGTCTCCGCCACGAAGCTGAACCTCACCTTCACGGCGGGCGAGGGCGTTGCGGTGACGAGCTCCGCCGTTACCGCAGGCAGCAACGCGGCGACGGCGTCCATCCTCTCGTCCGTCACCTTCGACGGGGTTTCGTTCTACACCTCCGGCACGTGCAGCCTGAATCCCGGGCTCACCCTGCGGATAAGGGGCGGGGCCGCGATGTCCTTTGACAAGCTCGAGGTGAAGTCGACCAAGTTCGTCATCCCCGAGACCGTGCTTCGCGTCGAGGACGAGTCGACGCTGGCCGCCCGGACGAGCCTCGACCTCAACGGCAACGGTTGCCTTTCGATCAGCGACGCCGCGGTGACGCTCGCGAAGCTGCTGGTCAATTCCGGCACGACGACCGGCGGCGGGTTCGTCCGCTTCGAGGGGACGCATCCGCTCCTCACGGTGACGGGTACGGCCGCGAGCGAGGAGAACGCCTCGCGGGCGTGGGGCGGATGTTTCGACTTCCTCGTCCCGGTCGGAGGATTTGAGGCAACGCCGTTCGTCCACACCGGTTCGGCCAAGCTGCTGGCCTGCACGAAGTGCACGACGCGCAATAAGTTCCGGGTGCTGGCGGAGAGTCCGGCGGTTCGGGCGGGCGGTGCGGCGGAGTACACGCTCGTCTCGACGACGGCGGGCGTCGCCACGGACCGCATTTCCTGTCCCGCGCCAGATCCGGAGAAGGGCGTGACGGCGCTTTCCGCGGACGAGAAGTCCGTCGTCTACACGCAGTACGACGCGGCGGACGCATTCGTCGTGGAGGGTGCGCCGTATGCGTTCGGCGAGGGCTACGGGGCGCAGTTCGGGCTTGCGGAGGGGACGGTCGTCAACGCGCCGGCGCCGACGAGCGAGCACCTCACGTGCACCGGCTACCGGCTTTACGACGTCGCGGCGGACGGCACGCGCACCGAGGTGGAGGGGAGCCCGTTCGCGGGAACGAGCTACGCCTACGCGAAGGGCGCGGGCAAGCGCGTCCTCGTCTGGCAGTGGCAGCGTCCGACGGTCTATGTCGCGCCCGAGGGCGATGACGGGGCGAGCGGCGCGGACTGGGAGCAACCGCTCGCGACCATCCAGGCGGCGATCGCGAAGTACGATTGCTCTCGGGTCGTCGTCTCGAACGGCACTTACAAGTTCTGCGGAGATCCGATCACGCTGACGACCGACATCGAAATCGCGGGCTTCGGCGCCTCGCCGGCCGACGTGACGATCGAGCGCACGAACACCGAGGCGCGCATCGTCTACATGACGGGCAAGTACGCGGTGCTGACGAACCTGACGGTCTCCAACGGCATGCGAACCCTCGCGGGCGGCATCGAGATGACTGACGGACTCGTCACCGGCTGCAACATCTCCAGGGTGGACCGGCGGAACCTGTCGGGCGACGCAGGCGGGTTCAAGATGAGCGGCGGCACCGTACGCAACTGCACGATCACCCACTGTGTCGCGCACAGTTCCGGCAACGGCGGTTCCAAGGGCGGAGGTGTCTACATGACGGGCGGGCTGGTGGAGAACTGCCGCATCGTCGACAACAACTGGCGTTCGGAAGGCGGTTCCGGCAGCGGCGGGTACGGCGGCGGCGTCTACATGACGGGCGGTACGGTGCGCGGCTGCCTGATCGCCGGCAATCAGGCGCGCGGCAGGGGTTTCGGGATCTACGCGACGGGCGGTACGATCGAGAGCTGCACGATCGCCGACAACGACTACGACCAGACGAGCACGGGCACGGGTGTCTATCTCGATGGTGCGGGCATCAAGTTCCGCAACAACATCGTCTGGAACAACACCAATCCGAACGGACTCGCCAACATCAGCTTCGCGACGGCCATCGCGTGCCAGAACTGCAATTCCGATCCGGTCATCTCGCGCGGCAGCGGCAATGTCTCGGTCGATCCTGTCTTCAACGACGACTACACGCTTAACTTCAGTGCATGCGTGAACGGCGGACTCTGGCAGTCATGGATGGAGGGCGCGAAGGACCTCGCCGGCAACGACCGCCTCGTCGGCACGGCGCCGGACATCGGCTGCCTCGAGCGTCCCGCCGGCACGGGCGTCGAGTGCTCGTTCACGGCGGAGACGGACGGCGCGAAGGATTCGTCCGTCGTCACCCTCGCCGCGCTCGTCGACGGCGACACCGACGGCATTGTCTACACGTGGAGAGTCTGGGACCTCGACACGAATCTCGTCTACTCCGTGACGGGGTCGGAGTACGCGGTCGCGAAGCCCGTCCTCGGCGCGAACCGCTACAAGGTGCGGCTAGACGTCGTTAACGGCAAGGGCAAGGGGAACTTCTCGGAGATCGAGGATGCGTGCACGGTCTACGCCACCAAGGTCTACGTGAACGCCGAGGGAACCGATACGCGTCCGTACGCGACCGTCGGCGCGGGTGCGCACGACTTCGCGAAGGCGTTCGAGCTGCTGACGGACGGTGGCACGGTGTATGTGGCGGACGGCGTCTACCAGATCGCCGACCGCATCCTTCTTGGCAACGGCAACGGCACGAGGGTCGTCTCGCTGAACGGTCCGGAGAACTGCGTCATTCAGGCGGCGAAATCGCCGAACTTCTACGATCTCGCCTTCCGCATGTTCGAGATGACCGCGGCGAATTCGCGGCTGGAGGGCCTGACGATCGCCGGCGGACTCAAGGGCCGGTACAACACGGGCTCTACTTACAACACCTACGGCAACGTCATCATCAAGAACGCGTCGGCGATGGTGACGAACTGCGTCATCTGCGATGCGAGCGGCGTCGCCCGCGGACCGGACGGTGCTGGCGTGAACATCTCGAGCGGAACGATCGTCGACACGACAATCGCCAACGTCGAGGAAGTAATGAGCGGCGGAACGGCGAAGAAGGGCGTCGCGCTTTACCAGACGGGCGGCCTTGCCGACCGAATCAGGATCGTCAACTGTCGGACTTCGGGTACGTCCTCCAGTGAGGGCGACGGCGGACTTCTGTTCGTGAGCGGCGGAACGATCCGCAACTCGCTGATTGCCTCGTGCAAGTCGACTCAGTCGGCGCCAGTCTACGTCGGTGCGGACGCCACGATGGAAAACTGCTCGATTGTCGCCAACACCAACACGCAGATGGCGGCGACGCGCACCCCGTCGACCGGGACGGTGGCCAACAACCACTGCGGCGGGCTGATCGCGGCTGCGGCGTCGACCGTGGTCAACACGCTGGTTGCGGACAACTGGAGCAGCTTCGGCAATGCCGAGTCAAACCTCTACTGCTCGGCGAGCAAGGAGTTCGACCACTGTCTCGTATCCGACCGCGAGATGTTACCGGGAGAAAACAACCTAACGGCGAAACCCCGCTTCAAAAATCCCGGGCTGGGCGACTGGCATCTTCAGAAATCATCTTCAGGCGTTAACAGCGGTAAAACACTCGACTGGATGGAAAACGAAACAGACATAGTCTTCGGTGAACGCATTGTCGGAAGCGCCCCCGACATCGGCTGTTACGAAACGATCTTCACGGGATCATTCATCTTCGTCAGGTAGGAAGCCGGCTCCCAATTGAAAACGCTGCGCGAACTCATCGCCTTCTACATTCCGCTGGCAATCCAGGGCGCCTCCATGTCGCTCACCTACCCGCTTGTCGGGAGCGTTGTGTCACACGGGAGGCTCGGTCCCGACGAATACGCGGTCTTTGCCCAGTCGCAGGCCGTCATGTTCCTCGTTGGTTCAATTGGCAACGGGCTCATCACGACAGGCATGGTCTTCGGACGCAGCCGCACCGGCTTCCTGAACAACAACAAGCTCGCCTTTCTGCTGGGGGGTGCCGCAGCGCTGATGCAACTCGCCTGTTCGCTCCCTCCGCTCGACAACCTGGTTTTCGGTCGCCTCTACCACCTCGGAGGGGAGCTCTTCGACATCGCGAGGGAAACGCTCCTCTGGAGTATTCCCCTCAACTTCGCCTTTTTCATCCGTACCCCGATGCTGGCAACGCTCTTTTCGGAGAAGCGTTCCGACAAGGCAACCCTTGCCACGGCCGCCCGGATTCTGATGGTCTGGCTCGGCTCAATCGTCTTCGTGAAGGCGGGGCTCGTTGGCTGGCATTACGGATTGCTTCTGACGACGGCGTCGGTCTTTGCGGAAGCCGCCCTCTTCTTCGTCTTCGCACGCCCCTACTCCCGCAAGCTTGAGGACGCTCCAGACGCGGAAAAGGCATCCGTCGGCCAGCAGTGCCGATTCACAATTCCGCTTTCGCTGGGCGGGACGATGATCAATGTTTCCGCCGTCATGATCGGCGTTTTCCTCTCGATGACGGACAACCCCGAGCTCTCCCGGGCCATCCATTACATCGCGATGGGCATCATGAATCCCCTCGGCAACGCGGCCATGCGCATGCAGGCTGTCACAATCGCCTTTCCTCCGGCAAAATACGGTTTCTGGAAAATCCAGGGATTCGCGCTGGCGGCCGGCGTGGCGCTGAGTGGCTTCTCAATCCTGCTCCAGCACCCCTCCCTCGCCAACTGGTATTTCTGCGGCGTCCAGAACCTCGCCCCCGAACATGTCGGCCTGGCCAAGATTGTCGTCCTCGTCATTGCGACAGTTCCGATTGTCCAGGCCGTCCGCGGCCACGCCGAAGGGCTCGCCGCCATCCTGAGGCGTCCCAAGGCCATTCTCGCCGGCCAAATCTCCTATCTCGCGATGCTCGTGGCCGTTTTTTTCCTGCTCATCCAAACCCACCTGACGCCCGGTTACATGGCCGGGGCCATCAGCATCGCCCTCGCCCAGTTCGCGTCCTTCGCCGTGATACGCCTCTGTCTTCCAAGCATAGCGCAAAAGACATGGGGCGAGGACAGGTAGAAGTGGAGAAACACGGTTTTCAGACGGGTCCTTTGATTTCCCGGCGTCTTTCTATTTCCTTTCTATTTTCACCATCCGCCAAACTTTCTCATTTCACTCAAATATGGTAAAATTGAACAAATGTCATCTATTTGGTCAACTGAAGCAAATATCGGCCTTGCGTGTGCGCGCGGGCTGACGCCCTGCACCCTAAGGGAGGTCAGGGAACTTGGTTTCCGCATCGCCGAGCACGACAACGACTCCGTAACCGTTCGCGGCACCCTGATCGACGCCATGCGGCTCAACCTCCGCATCAGGACGGCCCACCGCGTCGTCTTCCCGCTGATCAACGTCCAGGCGAAAAACCTCGACCACCTCTACAGCCATGCCTATGGCATTCCCTGGGAGGACTGGCTCGACCCCGACGGCTACTTCACCGTGCACGGCGCCGTGAAAAACGACACGGTCCGCGACACCCGCATGCCCGCGCTCCGCATCAAGGACGCCATTGCCGACCGCATGCGCGCCAAGACGGGCAAGCGGCCTAACTCAGGCAAGGATGTTGACGGCGCCGCGATTTTCTTCATCTGGCACGAGCGGGCCCTGCGCATTTTCGTCGACACCTCGGGCGTTCCGCTTTCCCGCCGCGGCTACAGGCTTCTCCCCGGCGAAGCCCCCATGCAGGAACCTCTCGCCGCCGCCTGCGCAATGGCGTCGGGTTGGGATGCCAAGTCACCTTTCATCTCGCCGATGTGCGGGAGCGGCACCCCCGCCATCGAAGCCGCGCTTATCGCCAAGAACCGGGCCCCCGGCTCCTTCCGCAAGCACTTCGCCTTCATGGACCTCAAGGGTTTCAAGGAAGAGGCCGAAGCCGCTTGGCTCGCCGAAAAGGAAAAGGCGGCCGCCGATGAGATCCCCGCTTCTGAAATGCCGCGCATTGTGGCGACGGACATTTCCCGCGACGCGGTTCGCATCGCCCGCGCCAACGCCAAGGCGGCGCATGTCGAGCAGTTCATCTCCTTCGGCGTCTGCGACTTCGCGGACACCGCCCTTCCCCCAGGCGGCGGCACGATCTTCATGAACCCCGAATACGGCGAGCGCCTTGGCGAACGCGAGGCGCTCATTCCGCTCTACCGGCGTATCGGCGCCTGGCTCGGCGACCACCCGGCCTTCCACGGCTCAATCCTCACGGCAAGTCCGATGCTCGCCCGCGAGACCGGGCTCAAACCAGCCGACCTCATCCCCTTCTACAACGGCCCCATCGAGTGTCGCCTCGTCAAGTTCAGCTAACCCCACCCACCCATTCCCTGCTCTGCGGACGCGCGGGAGCGCGACCCTCCCTACTCTCAACTCTTAA
>JAZQOA010000028.1:0-29271 GCA_045627605.1 Kiritimatiellia bacterium
AAGCTCCCGCTCCCCGTGCTCCTCCGCTGCAAGGTGGGGCACTTCACGCGCGGCGTGGCCTTCGGCTCCAGGGCGTTCGTCGACGCGGTCTTCGAAAGCCACCGCGGCCATTTCGGCGCGAAGCGCAGGACCGGCGCCCGCGCCGTCGGCTGGTGCCTGGACTGGGGCGGCGGACCCCTCTGCGCCGCGCGCGACCTCAGGAAGTCCCCGGTGTCAATTTCCGCGTAGAAAGGCGTTTGCAAATGTGTTGCGTACGCAAGACTAAGGGACTGTCCCTCTATTGTGGCGTCCTTGACCGCGCACTGCAGCAGACATAACTACCTCAACGTCCCATTGGGGCGCGGGCGAGTGTCAGGCCGTAAACGCGCCAAGCTCCAGATTTCTTAAGCGTGGCGGCGATTTCGTCAAGCGTGGCACCGGTGGTCATGACATCATCGACTACGAGGATGGTTCGTGCCGTGACGAGACCCGGGTCTGAAACGGAAAAGACGCCAGAGACGTTTTTGCGGCGGCCTTCTATGCCGAGGTGCGTTTGAGTGGGGGTGTCGCGGAGTCTCTTGAGGATTTCCCTCCCGCAGGGAATGCCGAGACGTCCGCCAAGTTCCGAGGCGAGCATCGCCGACTGGTTGTAGCTGCGACGGATGAACTTTGCGGCGTGAAGTGGAACAGGGATGACGCAGTCGATTTCGCGACAGTCGAAACAACTCCTGGCACAAGCCTCAAGAATGTCGCCGAGGTCGCGCTGGTACCAGATGTGGCGGTTGTATTTGAAATCGTGGATGAGGCCACGAGTGTCGCCGCCGTAAGAGAGGGCGCTTCGCGCGAAGTCAAAGGCGGGCTTGTGTTCCGCGCAGACAGGGCAGGTGAAGGGGGACTTGACTTCACCGTCGGGAATTTTCCCGCAGAGCGTGCAGCACGTTGTCTCGGCAGAGCAGATGTCGAGCATCGACATGCAGTTCCAGCAGATGAAGCGTCCGTCACGGTCGGAAGTGCGCCCGCATAGCGGGCACATCCTCGGGTAGGCGAAATCCAAGATGGCCTGTAGCAGTTTCCCCATGCGGATATTTTAGCACAAAAAAAGGCCGCGCTGTTAAGCGCGGCCTTTTTTTCGAATTGCCGAACCCTACTTGAGGGCGTCGGCGGCCTTGGCGGCAATCGCCTTGAAACCTTCGGGATCGTGGATCGCGATTTCGGAAAGCATCTTGCGGTTGAGCAGGATGCCGGCCTTGGCGAGACCCTCGATGAGGCGGCTGTAGGTCGTGCCGTTTTCGCGGGCCGCGGCATTGACGCGGGCGATCCAAAGCTGGCGGTACTGGCGCTTTTTCAGCTTGCGGTGGATCGTCGACATAGCCATGGCGCGCTTGACGGCGGCCGCGGCCTGCGTGTAGTTCTTGCTGCGGTTGGCGTAAAAGCCCTTGGCGAGGTTAAGTACCCTCTTGTGGCGCCGACGCGAAGCCGGTGCGGTAGTTGTCCTTGACATTGATTGGCTCCGTTTCGGTTGTTAGGGGTTGTAGGTGGCAAGCTGACGCTGCATCGTGGGCTGGAAGGCGTCGGCGACGACTTTCATGCCACGGAGATTGCGTTTGCGCTTGCGCGATTTGCACGCATTAAGATGCGACTTGCCGCCGCATGTGCGCAGAACTTTGCCCGTGGCCGACTTTTTGAACCGCTTTGTGGCGGAACGTTTTGTTTTCTGTTTAGGCATTGTTGTTGTCCTGTTGGAGCCGCTTGCGCGGCAGTTGGCGGCTTCTTTCAACCGGACGGGCAGTCAGCCTTGAAAGCCCGGCCAGAGGAAGCCGAATTTGAGTTTATTAATATAGCAAACCTGCGGCGAAGTGTCAAATGAAGAGTCGAAAGCGTGTGTTCTCCAATTTGACACATCTGCCTCTTTCAAGTAAAATTATAGCTTCACTTTTCAAGGAAAGAGAGTTCGAAAATGAAGCAACTTTGGCAACCTTCCAAGATCAAGCGCGTCCGCAAGATCGGTTTCCGCGCCCGTATGGCCACTCGCGGCGGCCGCCAGATTCTCGCCCGTCGGCGTCAGAAGGGCCGCGTCCGCCTTACCCAGGTCTAAGCGACCGGACGCGAACGGGTGGTGCATGGAGATGCCCGTTCCCGAAACAGGTGGCGAACGCCTCCCAAGATCGGAGCGTTTCGTACGCGCGGATTATCGCCGCGCCTTCAACGAGGGGAAGTCATTCCCCTCGCGTTACTTTGTTTTATGGGTGGTGCCGTCTATTGCCGGCGATATCGGCAAGGTCGGGACCGTCGTTTCAAAGAAGACGTTTCCCCTGGCGGTGCAGCGCAATCGGGCAAGGCGCTTGATGCGCGAGGCCTATCGCCTCTCGAAGGGGTGTGTTGCACCGGGCAATTGGTTGCTGATGCTCGGGCGTCGGCGGATTGCCGATGCGACGACAAGGCGTGACGACGTCCTGCGTGACTTTTCGATTGCCTGTCGCAAGGCGGGGATTTGGAGGGGCGGGAAGTGAGTTTGCCGGGACGGGCTGTCGGATGGGCGATTATCTTGTGCGTCCGCGCCTACCAGGTCGTGCTCTCGCCGCTTTTCAGGGGGTGCTGCCGCTTCACCCCGTCTTGCTCCAACTACTGTATTGAGGCGGTGAAAGTCCATGGCCCTTTCCGAGGTAGTTGTTTGACGGTGCGTCGGCTTTTGCGCTGCCGTCCGTTTGGCCCGAGCGGCTACGACCCAGTTCCGCCGCCGCGCGAGAGGTGACTTGGCGTTTTCTGAACTTTGTATGTTGAAATCGCAAAGAGAGTTTTGAGGAGAAATCATGAACAAACAGGACATTGCAATCGTTGTGTTGCTCGTCGCCCTGCTTTTTGGCTGGATACACTACCAGAACAAGGGCAACGCCGAGCGCGCAAAAGCCTGGCGCGAACAGCAAGCCGCCATTGCGGCGACCAATGCCGTGCCGCGCGCTGCGCTTTCCACCGAAGCGCAGGAGAGCGCCGCGTTTGGCGCTGTCGCCGCGTCGACAAATGCGCCGGTGGCGTCCGCCGGGGAATCCGCGACTCCCGCCGTCGCAGAGGCTGCCGCGATTGAGGACGATGAAACCGAAATTCCTGAAAAGACTGTCAAACTGGCCGACGGCGAAGTGGAACTGGTTGTTTCGTCAAAGGGTGGCACGATTCGGTCCGCGACGCTTCTTGGCTACCGCACTACGGTGACCAAGGACAGCCCCGATCTTTCCTTTGACTATGCCGCGGCTCCGGTTCTCGCCTTGGGCGGGCTCAAGGGCACCGGCGCAAACGCCGACTTTGAAATAGCCTCCAGTACGGCGACCTCTGCGGTGCTCCGTTGCGCCGCGCCGTCGGGCCTCGTCCTTGAGCGCGAAATCGCGCTTTTGCCGAACTACCAGATTGCGGCCCGCGATGTGTTGCGCAACCCATCGGGCGCGGCGATTGCCCTGCCGGCGACCAGCGTCACGATGGGGTCGGTCATCCGCGTCGAGAAGAGCAGCAACAACTTGATTTCGGTAGACAACCTCCCCGCGGCCCTCGACAGGCGCGGGCGCCTTGGAAAGGTTGAGCATTGGGACGGTCGCAAGGGACGCTCCTCGCTCACTGGTCTTTTCACGGGTGGCCGCGGCGGCGGTGGTTGTGCTGGCGCGCCGGACGCGGCCCAGTTCGCTCCCGTCGCGGAGAAATCCTTTGGCGCCCCGCAGAAGTGGGTTGCGCTCAAGTCCCGATTTTTCGCGCTGGTCTTCGCCTCCGACACCTCCGACGCCGGCTACGAGATTAGCGCCGCGCGCTCGCTTGAGAAGGGACCGCTTGCCATCGACTCCGTTTCGGGCAAAATGCTCTTCGCCCCGGTGGAAATCGCCGCCGGCCAGTCGGTCGAGCGCCGCCACACAATCTACATCGGGCCCAAGAAACACTCGGTGCTGCGCAAATTTGGTGAACAGACCGGGGAGATCATGGAGTTCGGCATGTGGAAGTTCATTTGCGTGCTTATCCTCCCGCTCCTCAACTTCTTCAACGCGGTCTTCCGCAACTATGGCGTGGCAATCATCGTGCTCACGATTCTCGTCCGCCTTATCTTCTGGCCGCTTACCCGCAAGAGCAACGAGAGCATGAAGAAGATGGGCGCAATCCAGCCGCAGATCAAGGAGATCCAGGCGAAGTTCAAGGACGACCCCCAGAAGCTTCAGCAGGAAACGATGAAGCTCTACCGCGACAACCACGTCAACCCGATGTCGAGCTGTCTGCCGATGCTCATCCAGATTCCGGTCTTCATCGCGCTTTTCGTCGTGCTCCGCAGCGCGACTGAGCTCCGTTTCGCTTCGTTCCTCTGGATCTCCGACCTCAGCGAACCCGAGAACCTGCTCAAGGGTGTCATCCCGGGCGTCCCGGCGATCAACATCCTCCCGTTCCTGATGGCGGGCACGATGTTCCTCCAGAGCAAGCTCACGCCTTCGATGGGCGACCCGCAGCAGCAGAAGATGATGATGTGGATGATGCCGCTCATGATGTTCTTCATGTTTTACTCGATGCCTTCGGCGTTGCTCCTTTACTGGAGCGTGTCGCAGTTGCTCGCCATCGTGCAGCTCGTCCGCCAGCGCAAGGCGCAGAAAACGGCGTCCGCGACAGTCGGTGCAGACGGCGTGATCGAGGGCGAGGCGATGACCCGCCAGCAGCGTCGTCGCCAGGAACGTGAAAACGGCTGATGCAGCTGTTTTCGCATCGGATACGGGCGCGGGTTTTCCCCGCGCCCTTTTTTTGAGGTCTTATGAAAACCCTGCTAATTTTCTGCGCATCCCTCGTTCTCTTGTCGTTTTTCGTTGCCTGCGCGACGTCGACGTCGGCGAAATCCGCCGGGGAGGAACCGGCGCTCCGGCTGGGCGTGATGAGCGATATCCACTTGACTTGGCATGTCGACGAGCCCGGATCGTATGAGCGCATCCAGAAGGTGCTCGAATACTACCGCGACCGCAATGTCGACGGCGTTGTGATCGCCGGCGACATCGCCGACTGGGGGTTCGTGGGCCAGCTTGAGCAGTTCGGCGAGTTGTGGCGCAAGGTTTTCCCCGGCGACCGTGCGCCCGACGGCCATTCCGTCGCGCGGCTTTTCATTGGAGGCAACCATGATTTCTGCGGGCCGTATGAACCCTACAAGTACAAGGGGAAGCCCATCTTCGAGATGAAGGAGGAGTTCATCAAGACCGTTGGCATGGACAAGGCCTGGGAGAAGGCCTTCGGCGAGAAGTACGAGCCGGTCTGGTTCAAGGAGGTGAAGGGGTATGCCTTCACCGGTGCGCACTGGGGAAGCGAGTCGAAGCTGCCCGCCTTCCTCGTTGCCAACGGCAACCGCATCGACCGTACAAAGCCATACTTCCACATCCAGCACCCGCATCCGCTTGGAACGGTCTATCCCGGAATGTTCCCCGAGAACTCGTGGAACTACGACCACGGCGCGGCGATGAAGGCGCTGGCGGATTTCCCAAACGCCATCGTGCTTTCCGGCCACACCCACCTCCCGCTCACCGACGAGCGCGGCATTTCGCAAGGTGCGTTCACCTCCATCGGCACGGGGTCGCTCTCCTATGTTTGGCACCTTGGCGGACGCGAAAACTCGAAGCCCGGCAATGATCACGTTGCCCAGATGGGCGAGATCAACCCCTGGCCCTGGAAGAATCCCGACCGCGGCCACCACATCCTCTATTTCGAAGTCTTTGGCGATCGCATCGAGATTGAGCGCATCGAGGCGTTCAACTTGGCGAGTCTCGGCGAAAACTGGGTGGTTCCGCTTGATTTAGCGAAGCGCCCGTATGACATTTCGGAGCGGGCGATGTCATTCCCGCCCCCGGAATTCCCTCGTGGCGCCAAGTTGGCGGTGTCGGGTCCCGCGAAGGGAAGGGCTCGGAACGGAGCAGAGACGATGCAGGTCGACGTGCGCTTCCCCTCCGCCTCCGCAGGGAAGTCCCGGCCCTACGAATACGAGGTCGCGGTCGAGCGGCGAGGTGCATCCGGTTGGGAGCGCCTCCTCGCCCGGAGGATCTTTTCGCCCACCTACCACCTGGCGCTTGAGGACGAGGCGGCGGAGGCCAACTGCGTCTTCGCGGCCAATGAATTGCCCGCCGAAGGGAAATGCCGTTTTGTCGTGACGCCGCTTTCAAGCTTTGGCACGTGTGGGAAGAGTTTGTCCGCGCCTTTTTCCCCTTCGCTCCAAGGCGACGTTTCCGCACGACAGGAAAATCGCAAGAGTGGTGCAATGCTTCCATGAACATTGAACTGGAGCCCTTGGCCGGGGAACGCGAAAATCAGGCTGAAGAAATTGCGCCGGGACTCGGCGCCGCGCTTGTCGCCGCAGAGCCGACGGAGGCGTTTGAGTCGAAATTGCGGCTTGTGGCGAAGGAGTCGAAGGCATCGGCCTCGAAGCTGGATGCCGCCTTTGTCGCCGCCGGCGCCGTTTGCGATCTCACGGTGCATCTGCCCGAAGGCGGCGAGTTGCGGCTGAAGGTCGCGGACGGCGTGGCCTTCTGCCATTGCGCCGACTGCGGGCAGAAGGTGCGTTTGGTTTTCAACGGCGAGATCTTGCGCTGGTTCGTCCGCAAGGTCATTGACTGGTCGAAGAGCGAGGGCCTGTCTGTTGGCGTGAGGCGTGTGCCGGGCCTGAATGAGAAGGCCAAGGTCCGCTTCGAATTTTCCCAGCCGTTCTCGTTTGAGCTTTCCAAACTTGTCGCGTGGGATGCCGTTCCGCTCAGGCCCTTCACCGCCCGGGTCGCGGACGACACCGAAGTGGAGGACCTCTTCAAAATCACCTTTGGCGCGGACGGCGTGACCGCCGACCTGCCGCTTCCCGCCTTTCCGCTCAAAGTGCCGTATGGTCCGGAAGGGACGCCGGTGAAGCGTGAGGCGAGGCTCGACTACGACGGCGTTTCCTGGACGCTCTCCATGGGCGGTCGGCGCGACGTTGATTTCCTTCACCGCCCCGTGGTGGTCGCGGACAACGCCGTCGTGGAGCGCTTTCCCTGGGAGCCGCCCCCCGCCATGCCGGACTCCAAGCCGATTGCCCGGCCCATCCAGTATTGGACGCCCGACGGTTGGAACGCCTGGGTCGGAGACTGTGCGGCGATTCGTTGGGGCGGGCGCGTGCATGTCTTCTACCTCTTCGACCGCCGCCACCACAGGAGCAAGAACGGCGGTGGCGGACATTACTTCGCCCATATTTCGTCCGCCGACCTCGTGAACTGGACCGAGCATCCCGATGCCGTCGCCGCCGACCACACATGGGAGTACATTGGCACGGGCATGCCCGCCGACATCGGCGGGAAACTCCACCTTTTCTACGGGCTCCACACCAACCGCTACGGGCGCGGCTGGGAGCGCTTCCCGATTGGCGGCAGCTATGTGACGAGCGACGACGGAATCCATTTCAAAAAGTCCGGCCACTACTTCACGGACGACCAAAACCCCTCGCCATACGTCCGCGACGACGGTCGCATCGGCATTGTCCATTCGTTTTGCTCCGCCGACCGGGGCGAGTGGACGGCCCCCTCGCTCAATGGTCCGTGGACGAAGCTCGACGACGCCATTCCGACGGGCGGGGACTGTCCGTGCCCCTTCGTTTGGAACGGCTGGCACTACATTGTCCAGGGCTTCATCGGCATGGCGGCGTCGCGGACGGGGGCACCAGGTTCCTACGAGGACTGGGTGCTTTCGGGCGACGACATCTACGACGGCCTGTGCGTGCCGGTCTCGGCCGCGTACGGCGACAACCGCCGCCTCCTGCTGGGGTGGATCACGCATCCCGACGGCTGGGGTGGTTGGCTTTGCTTCCGCGAGCTGATCCAGTTCCCCGACGGCAGGCTCGGTACGAAGTGGGCGGATGAAATCCCGCCGCCGGAGGAGCCGCTGGTCTTTGATGTCGCGGCAAACGCTGACTTCGCCCTCCGCTTCGCCCGTGCCGACGGCGAGGCGGACGACCTGGAGTTCCGCGTCGAGCCGGGCATGTCGCGGGCGCAGTTCGCCAACGTGGAGAATGGCGTCGCCCCGCGTATCCCCACGCTTTCGGAAAGGGCGCGGGCGGCGCGGGGCGAGACCGACTACGACCGCTACCTGGCGCGCTACAAGGACGCCCCCGACCGCTGCAACGAGACGGCGATCGGCAAGGTGCGCGGACTTGGCGAACCCTACCGGGTGCGCCTCGCGCTGCACTACGACCCGAAAGGCGAAACGACCATTTTCGACGCGGAAATCGCCGCCCGGCGTACGCTCATCTGCATCCGGCGCGGCAAGTGGAAGGTCGTGTCCCGCGTATGAAAAAAAGGACGGAATCGACGGCATAAACGCCTTTGGGCGCTTGGCCTTTTCACCATGCGCGACATTCCTTTGCCGAACTGACGGCGTCGAGGTTCGTTTGCGTAAATCTGCCGTTTGGGGTAAAATAGTTAAACACTTTTAATTGAGGAGAATACCGTGAGCTTCATTGATCCATTGCTTGCCCTTCAGGATGTCGACATGCAGATCTGGCGCCTTCAGCAGGAGCTGAAGCAGCTTCCCGCCCGCAAGAAGGCGGAGGAAAACCACGTTCAGGACGCCGCCGCCCGCCAGAGGAAGCTCGATGCCTCCGCCGAAGGCGCGCTTGATGCCTCCGCCAAGGAAGCGATCGACGCCGAAATCGCCGACGCCAACGCATTCATCGCCGAGATTATGGAGCGTGAGGCCGAGATCAAAGCCGAGGTTGCGGGGCTCGAATCACAGCGCCAGGAACTCGCCAAGAACGTCAACTTCGAGCATCTCCGCATCTATGACCGGCTCCGTGTTTCGCGCCACCCCACCATTGTGAAGCTTTCTGGCGGCACCTGCGGCGGCTGCCATCTTGTCCAGCCCCCCGCCGTTGCCCACCTTATCAAGCGCGACAACCAGCTTGTCACGTGTGAGATGTGCGGTCGCATCCTCTACTAATTAAACGGCAAAACGAGGGAGACCCGCGCAGTTGCGCGGGTCTCCCGTCCTCATCAAGGAGAACAACGCAAATGAACGTCCTGGTCACCGGCGGCGCCGGCTTCATCGGCAGCCATACCGTCATCGAGCTTCTCACGCGCGGATACGATGTGACGATTATCGACAACTTCGTCAACTCCAAGCCCGAGTCGCTCAAGCGCATTGCCGAGCTTGCGGGCCGCGCCCCCGAGTTCTGCGAGGTCGATCTTCTTGACGACGCGAAGGTCGATGCGGTTTTCGCCTCGCGCAAGTTCGACGCGGTCATCCACTTCGCCGGTCTCAAGGCCGTCGGCGAGTCGGTTTCCCAACCCCTCCGCTACTACGAGAACAACCTCATCAGCACGCTCGTCCTCCTCAAGAAGATGAAGAAGTACGGCGTGAAGAACCTTGTTTTCAGTTCGTCCGCCACGGTTTACGGCGTGCCGAAGACGGTGCCGATCACGGAGGACTTCCCGTTGTCCGTCACCAACCCGTATGGCCAGACGAAGCTGATGATCGAGAACATGCTCCGCGACATCCACGTTGCCGAGCCGGAGATGGGCATTGCGCTTCTCCGCTATTTCAACCCGATCGGAGCCCACAAGAGCGGCCGTATCGGCGAGGATCCCAATGGCATTCCCAACAACTTGATGCCCTACATTTCGCAGGTGGCGATCGGAAAGCTCCCGAAACTGCGTGTCTTCGGCGACGACTATCCCACGAAGGACGGCACGGGCGTCCGCGACTACATCCACGTCGTCGACTTGGCGCTGGGCCACATCGCGGCGATCAAGCGCCTCGCGGAGCATCCCGGCGAACTCGTGACTGTGAACCTCGGCACGGGCAATGGCTACAGCGTACTTGAGATGGTGAAGGCTTTCGAGAAGGCCTCTGGTCGTCCGGTCCCGTACGAAATCGTCGCGCGCCGCCCGGGCGATGTCGCGGCTTGCTATGCCGACCCGACCCATGCGTTCGAGACCCTCGGCTGGAAGGCCGAGCGCGGTCTTCAGCAGATGTGCGAGGATGCCTGGCGCTGGCAGTCCCAGAATCCCAACGGCTACGACGCTTAAGCCCCGTTGCCGGCATTTGAACGCGCCCTTTCCTTGTCCCTCCTGCAGGAGGCCGGGGAAGGGCGTTGTGGTTTTCAGGGGGCTGCGGCATCCCAATACAAGGAGAATTCGTCCATGATGAAAATCGGCATTGCATCAGGTGCCTATGTGAGTCGTTACGGCTGGTCAGAGGGGTTGCGTCGCATGAAGAGGCATGGCTACGAGTGCCTCGATTACCAGGTCTTTTCCAATACCGACACCGAGTTGTACCAGATCGGCGAAAGGGATTTTGAAAAGCGCCTCCTGTGCATGAGGGACGAGGCCGTAGACGTTGGCATTGAAATCGTCCAGACGCACGGTCCGTGGCGTTGGCCGCCCCGCGATTACACCGAGGAAGATCGCGCCGAACGCTTTGAGAAAATGTCAAAGGCAATTCGCGGCACGGCCCTCATCGGTTGCTCCAATATCATCATCCACCCCATTATGCCCTTCGGCGTGGAACAGGATCCCGATCCGCGGAAACTGTGGGACATGAACATCGCGTTTATGAGCCGCCTCGCCGAAGTTGGCCATGCGCACGGCGTTGTCGTCAACTACGAAAATATGCCTATGCGCGCCCTTTCGATTTCTCGTCCCGAAGCCATTTTGCGCGCCGTAAAAGAGGTTGACAGTCCGTTTTTCAAGGTGTGCCTGGACACGGGACACTGCGCCGTCCAGGGCGATTCGCCTGCGGATGCAGTACGCCTGATCGGCAAGGAGTATCTCTCCACCCTCCATGTGCACGACAACGACGGTCTCGGCGATCTCCATTGGGTGCCAGGAACCGGCGTCATAGACTGGGGGGACTTCTCGGCTGCCCTCGCCGAAATCGGTTTCGAGGGTTCCGTCTCGCTGGAAACCGCCGTGGATGGCAATCTCCCCGAGTCCGAGCGCGAAACCGCCGAAATTGCGCTGTTCAATACCGTCAGGACAATTGCCGGACGATAAGCGTTGCACGGTCTCTTTGTCCGTGGCGTCTTTTTTCTTGACAAAGTCCACGTATCGTCTATAATTGTCGCATGTTTGGAAAAGGCAAAAGCAGGAACGGCCGCAGTGGCCAGGCGATGGTCGAGTACGTCATTGTGCTCGTGGCGATCACCGCCTTGGTTTCCGTGACCGCGCTTCTCCTCTATGCCGCGCGTGGCCAGTCGCAACGCGCCTCCGAGCTGGTTTCTTCCGAATACCCCTGACAAAACGGAGCATCGAAAACATGAAAAAGAGCGAATTCATCACATCCCGCAAAAGTGGCCAGACGATGGTCGAGTACATCATCATCGTCGTTCTGATCGCCATCTCCTTGCTTTTCCTCTTCGGCAAGTTCAGCAAGGCCACCGGCAAGAAGGTCGCGGGCGCAACTTCGGCGCTTGACGAGGAAGTCGGCTCCGAGGCGCAGGGACTCGCCGACCAGGATCCCGCCGAAAAGATCAAGACGCTCGGCGCCGATGGCGAGTTCAACTGATAGGCGCATTTACACGGCCCGCCTGGCCTGCCGCAGTGGCCAGGCGATGGTCGAGTCCCTCATCGTCATGCTCGTGACCTGCGTGCTTCTCTTCGGATTGCTGCAGGTCGCGCATGCTTTTGCCGGGAGGGAAATACTGCGGCATGCCGCCGCCCGTGCGGCGCGCGCCCGTACCGTGGGGTTCAACTACTGGATGTGCGAAAAGGTCATGCGCGTCGCGGCGATTCCCACGTCGGGCAAGATGATCGAGCCACAAGTCGACGGCCATTTCGACACGGCCCTTGCCGAGGCCATTTCGGCGAAGAAAAGCGGGGCCTTGTGGGATTGGAGTATCGGCGCGGTGCCGAAATCTGAGCGCGGCGAACTTGAGGCCGCCCGCATCCCGAACTACCTCGCCAGCGTGAACGACGAGCGCGCCGAATACATCCTCGACTACGAACTCTGGGATGAGATTGGCGCAAGTGGCCTCGGCGGCGGGGAGTCTTCTACGATTTCCGACGAGAATACGTTGACCGTCAAGGTTCGCCAAAACTATCCGCTCGACATTTTCGTACGGGCGTTGAACGACTGGGTCGGCGTGATGGCCGGCGGGTCGGAAGGCAAGGACCATCTTTCGCTTACGGGCGAGTTCAACATTGAGAGCCATTTCCCGCTCTACATCGACGACCACGGTTACTGAGCCTTGCTCCCGTGTGTCGCGATTTAGCTTTTCGCGCGCGATTATACCACAAATTCGCGTAAATTTGTCAATCCCCGCGAAACTTTTTTCATTGCGCTTCTTGCTAAATTAGATGGCGTCAAAAGGGAGCGTTCCCTTCGTCACGATCAAAAAAAGCAAGGAGCAAAACAATGAACGAAGCCATCGCCAATCAGAATCAGGGAACCCGCACGGCAAACTGGGCGCCGCGCCTGTCCTTCTACCACCCGACACAGCGCGGCACGGGATCCGCCATTGCCTTCGAGATTTCGCCAGCCACGGGCGATGCGGAAGGCATGCTGTATGTCTCGGCCGCCGCGCAGAACCCCACGCCTGAAACCGTCGTTGTCACGCCGACGGGGAAGCGCTGCGCCTCCTTCCTTTGGAAGAGCAAGATTTGCGTGAAGTTCACCTTCACCGAGACGGCGGAAATTCTGATGGTATTGGCCGGCCAGTCGAAATGCGCGGTCCACGCTGGGAAGGACGGCTTCTATCACGCCTCGGCCGAGGCCAGCACAATGATCGACGTGGCGCAATCCGATGACCCCACGCGTCCTGGGGCTGTCATGGTTTCGTTCACGAAGGTTCCCAAGGCTGCTCCCGATTCAAAGCAGCGGATTGCCTTTTGCCTTTCCCCGTCCGAAGTATTCGGCTTGAGGTTGGCCCTCGAGCAGTCAATGTCGCTCTTGGCCTTTGGCATGACGAACAGCGATAGTTCGTATGCCAGGCGCCTGGTGATGCCGCGCGGCGCCTTGCACCATGACGAATCCTCGCAAGGCATCGCGCAACCTGTCGCCGCGGGTGCCGAAGGCGATTTCGGGACTCCGTTCTGAATGTTGGCCGGGCTGCCGGAAAGCCTGGGAAATCCAATCCCCTGGGAACTTTCCGGCGGCTTGGGTAGCCGTGGTATTAGAGGCGCTGCAAGGCCGCGATGCGGTCTTCGAGCGACGGGTGCGTGGAGAAAAGCGCCTGCATTGTGGAGCCTGAAATGCCCATGGCCTTGAGCGAGTCGGGAAGGACGCCGGGCTGGAGGTTGCCAAGGCGGCGCAAAGCCGCGATCATGTCGGAAGGGGAACCAAGAAGGTTGGCGCTGCCGGCATCCGCCGCGTATTCGCGCCGCCGCGAGTAGGCGCGGACGATGATCGAGGCCGCGAAGCCGAGCGCGACTTGAAGTACGTTGGCGACCAGGTGCCCGACGAGGTTGCCCGTGGCGTTGCGGCCTCGTCCCTTGTCCCCCTTGCCAGAGAGGAGTCCGCCAATGATGACGCCGGCGATGCGCGAGACAAAGAGCACGACGGCGTTGAGCACCCCCTGGACGAGCGACATCGTCACCATGTCGCCGTTCGACACGTGCGACATTTCATGGCCAAGGACGGCGCGGAGCTCGTTCCTTGTCATCGACTGCATGATGCCCGTGGAGACGGCGACAAGGGCGCTGTTCTTAAATGCGCCCGTCGCGAAGGCATTTGGTTCCCCGGGGTAGATCGCCACTTCAGGGCATTTCAGCCCGGCCCGCGTCGCGAGATCCTGCACGGTGTTGACGAGCCATGCTTCCGCCGCGCCTTCCGTGCCGTCGATTTTTTTCGCGCCCGTTGACATCTTGGCCATGGGTTTTGACATCAGCAGGGAGATGACGGAACCGGCCATGCCGAAGACGAGCGAGTAGATCGCGAGCGACTGGTAGTTGATGCCGTTCTCCGCAAGCATCGCGGTGTTGATTCCGAAGACCTTGCAGACGACGGTGAAAACGAGCGTAATCACGAGCAGAACCGCGATATTGGTGACGATGAAGAGGAAGATGCGTTTCATCAGTGGCTGTCCTTCTTGTTGCGAGTTATGCGGGTGGGGTTGAATCTACGTGTCAGTTGTTTTCAAAGTAGTCGAGGATGTGCTTCGACAGCTGCGGCACGACTTGCGGCGTGTTCCCGTTGCGCGCGGAAACGTGGCCGAGGACGCCGACGGCCACGGCATTGCGCGCGGCAACGGGCGATGTCGCGGGCTTCACATCATGCGCGACATATTCGAAGAAGGCGCGCAGGATTTTTGGATCCGAGCCGCCGTGCCCGCCCGCATCGGGGCGGATTGGGAAGACGATGTCGGGGTCGCGCCTGGGACCGCGGCGCGTCCAGACATGCACCTGGCAGTTGCCGAAGTCTCCGACGTTCTCGACGCGGCCGCAGTCGCCGATGAAGGTGTAGTTGCGCTCGGCGTCGGGTGCGAACATGCAGTGTTCGTAGGAGCATTGCACGCCGTTGTCAAGTTGGAAGAGGATCATGTTGGAATCCTCGACGTCGATGTCGGGGCGCAGCCCGTCGATTTCGAGGGGTGGCCAGCAGGTGTCGTTGAACGATGCCTTGCGGTCGACGAATTCGCCCGATGCGTAGTCGGCGCGCTTGCCGGTGTTGCGGTTGTAGACCGAGAGACGCCCCATGCCGACGACGCGTGTGCCGTAGCCTCCGGCAAGCCAGTGGATAATGTCGATGTCGTGCGCGCCCTTTTGGAGCAGAAGCCCGTTGCATGTGGCTTGCGTGGCGCACCAGTGGCGGAAGTAGCAGCTCCCGTAGTTGACGAAATGGCGGCACCAGGCACTTTGGACATTGCCGATCATACCCGAGTCGATAACCTCCTTCATCTTGAGAATCGAGTCGACATAGCGCATGTTGTGCCCGACAAATAACTTCCCCTTGTTTCTCACGGCGGCTTCAAGGACTGCGTCGCAGTCCTCGATTGAGAGCGCCATCGGTTTTTCAAGGTAAACGGCCTTGCCGGCATTCAGCGCCTTGATGGCCATCTCGGCGTGGTACTGGTCGCGGACCATGATGAAGACCGCGTCGACGTCGTCCATCGCGACAACCTCGTCGAATGAGGCGACAAGGCGGACGTCGGGGTATTCCGCGCCGTAGTCCTTTTTGAATTTTTCCAACATCACGGGGTTGCGGTCGCAAATGGCGACGAGCCTGCCGAGGTCTTTCGGGTACCACATCGCCATGAGCGCGCGCAACGAGAAATCCGCGCCGATAATCGCTATCCTAACCTTGCCGTCCTTCATTGTGCCTCTCCCATGCATGAGAAATAAACTTGTATGATTTTAGCATAAATCCGCGCTGCTGGCGGCGCGGGAAGGAGCCTTCTTATTTTTATTTCCAGTGTTCAAAAATAATAGTTGTTGATTTTTCAATAATTTGAGATAATATTTTTAATTTCGGTACCGGGGTTTTCGATTGTCGTGTATTACGGAGATACGTTACCGCAAACGGCATGGTGGACATGCCTTGGAATCAAGCGCTTTGCGCCGCGGCGCGGATTCCCAAACAGAACACAGCACGCGCATTACACGACATGACTAAGGACAAAGCAAGACATGGACATCTATGTCGGCAACTTGGCGTACAAGAGCACGGACGATGATCTTCGTACCCTATTCGGACAGTATGGCGAGGTCACTTCCGCCCGCGTCGTGACTGATCGCATTTCGGGCCGCTCCAAGGGCTTCGGCTTCGTGGAGATGCCTGACGAGACCGCCGCCCAGGCGGCGATCGACGCGATCAACGGCAAGGACTTCCAGGGCCGTCCCCTGCGCGTCAACAAGTCGCAGCCCAAGCCCCGCGAGGAGCGTCGTGGCGGGTTCCACCGCCGTGACGACCGCGGCCCGCGTGCGCCCCGTGAAGACGGCGGCGACCGCTGGTAGCGGAACGAGAAAGACAGTCGCCTGATGGCGGCTGTCTTTTTTTATCAAGGGTCTTATACAAAGGGTTTTTCAAACATGGCAACTAAAAAGGCCGCAAAGAAGGCGGCACCGAAGAAAATCAAGAAAGTCGGCATCCTCACGGCGGGCGGGCTCGCACCCTGCCTCAGCTCCGCGATTGGCTGCCTCATCCACGACTACACCAAGGTCGATCCCAAGGTCGAGATCATCTGCTACGTCAACGGCTACGCGGGGCTCCTCAAGGGCGAGTCGATCAAGGTCGACAAGAAGGTGCGCGCCCACGCGCTTGACCTCCTCAAGTTCGGTGGCAGCGCGATTGGCAACAGCCGCGTCAAGCTCACCAACGTCAAGGACTGCGTGAAGCGCGGCCTCGTCAAGGAAGGCGAGGATCCGCAGAAGGTGGCGGCCGACCAGCTCGTCAAGGACGGCGTCGACGTCCTCCACACCATTGGCGGCGACGACACCAACACTGCGGCGGCCGATCTCGCGGCGTTTCTCAAGACCAACAACTACGACCTCACGGTTGTTGGCCTCCCCAAGACGATTGACAACGACGTCTACCCGATCAGGCAGTCGCTTGGCGCCTGGACCGCGGCCGAAAACGGCGCGCAGTACTTCGCCAACGTCGTCTCCGAGCACAGCGCCAACCCGCGCATGCTGATCGTCCACGAAGTCATGGGCCGCAATTGCGGCTGGCTCACCGCCGCGACCGCCATCGCCTACCGCAAGCTCCTCGCGAAGATGCCCTTCGTGCCGGGTCTTGGCCTCACGATGGAGAAGCGCGACGTCCACGCCGTCTACGTGCCCGAGATGAAGTTCGACGCCAAGAAGGAGGCGGCCCGTCTCCGCAAGATCATGGACGAGCAGGGTAACGTCAACATCTTCGTCTCCGAAGGTGCCTGCGTCGATACCATCATCAAGGAGATGGAAGCTCGCGGCGAGGAAGTCCCGCGCGATGCCTTTGGCCACGCCAAGCTCGACAAGGTCAATGTCGGCGCTTGGTTCGCCAAGCAGTTCGGCGAGATGCTCGGCGCCGAGAAGACGCTTGTCCAGAAGAGCGGCTACTATAGCCGTGCGGCGGCACCGATCGCCAAGGACATCGCGTTGATCAAGAAGTGCGCTGCCAAGGCTGTCAAATGCGCCTTCGCGCGCCAGGGCGGCGTGATCGGCGAGGACGAGAACAAGAAGAACGAGCTCCGCGCCTGCGAGTTCGAGCGCATCAAGGGCGGCAAGCCCTTCGACATCAAGTCGCGCGAATTCGTCTCGCTCCTCAAGGCCATCGGCCAGGCGAAGTAGTTTTCGCTTGAATGAGGCAAGAGGGCGGCCCCGTTTTCGGGGCCGCTCTTTTTTTGGTTGCGCGGCGGCAACGCCCGATGTCGTTGCATCGCCGCTTCTGCTATAATTGCAGATGTCGTTTTGAATGCGAGGCAATGAATATGGAATTGTTCAAGGAAGCCGAATCCTTCGAAAATCTTGGAGGGTGGGTCGTCGATCAGCAGTCGATGCCGTTGATTGGCTCGTCGTATGTTATGGCGCATGGACTTGGCGTCCCCGTCCGCGACGCCACGGGCCGCGTCGAGATTCCTGCGGCGGGGCGATGGTGCTTCTGGGTCCGTACGCGCGATTGGACGGCCGTTTGGAAACGGGGAACGCCTGCGGGGCGTTGGCAACTTGGCGTTAACAATCGCTTTTTCGAAACCGTCCTTGGCACGAATGGCGGAAAATGGGCCTGGCAGAAGGCGGGGGAAATCGAGTTGCCCGCTGGCGGGGCAATGCTGGCGCTTCATGACCTCACCGGTTTCAACGGACGGTGCGACGCGATCTACGCGACGACAGACGCCTCGTTTGTCCCGCCTGAAGGCGATGCCGAAATCGAGGAGATGAGGGTGCGTCTTTCGACGGGTCCTGTCACCGACGATCCCGTCGAGTATGATTTGATCGTGGCGGGCGGTGGTGTTGCCGGGACATGTACCGCGTTGGCCGCGCTGCGCAAGGGGTTGTCCGTCGCCCTCATCCAGGACCGCGGCGTTCTCGGCGGATGCAACAGTTCGGAAATCCGCGTTCCGATGGGAGGCTTCGCGCAGTGCGCGCCATTCCCTGAGCTTGGCCATACTGTCACGGACATTGCGCCGGTCATGGGATGCCCCGGGCATCATCCGGCGGAATGGTTCGAGGACGACCGCAAGCGCCTCGCTTTTCTCAGGGAGGACCAGCGGCGCTTCAAACTTGTCCTCAACGCGCATGTCAGGGCCGCCGAAACCGAGGGCGCGGATGGCGAGGGGCGGCCGCGCATTTCGGCGGTGGTCGCCCGAGACACGCTCACGGGAAAGGATACGCGTTATCGGGGGAGGCTCTTTGCGGACTGCACGGGCGACGCTGTCCTTTCCCGCTTGCTCGGCGCCAGGGTGCTTTACGGACGCGAGGGACGCGGCGAATACGGTGAATCGCTCGCTCCCGAAAAGGCCGACCGTCTTGTCATGGGCCATTCAATCCAGTGGGGTTCGCGGGATGCCGGGCACCCTGTTTCCTTTCCCGACATCGACTGGGGATACGAGTTCACGGACAAGACGGTCTATCGGATTTTCGAAGGCGACTGGGAGCAGGAGTGCGGGCAGAACCGCGACCAGGTTGATGAAATCGAGTATATCCGCGATTTTGGTCTTATGACGATTTTTGCGAACTGGGCGTTCCTTAAGAACCATGCCTCAAACCGCGAGGAGTGGGCGAACCGCGAGTTCACCTGGGTCTCGCCAATCGGAGGCAAGCGCGAGAGCTATAGGGCGCTGGGCGACTACGTCATCGGCCAGCGCGACATTGAGGAGCGGATTCAACATCCCGACATGACCGCGCCGATGACGTGGAACATCGACTTGCACGTCCCCGACCCCGACAATATCGAGAACTTCGAGGAGCCCTTCAGGTCGTGCGCCTACCACCGCGCCATCGGTTATCCGTGCCAGATCCCGTACCGCTGCCTTTGCTCGCGCGACATCGCCAACCTTTTTCTTGGCGGACGCCAGATTAGTGCCACGCATGTCGCCTTCGCCTGCATCCGCGTCATGCGGACGCTTGGCGTGCTGGGGGAAGTCGCCGGACTGGCCGCAGCGCTTTGCATCCAGTATGGCGAAACGCCGCGCGAGGTTGGAAAACGACATTTCGACGAACTTCGAGGGTTGATGGAAAGCGGCGTTCCAAACAGCCCCTACCATGCCTGGATGCCGGGACCCGGCCAGCGGTGCAGCTACCACTTCAAGGAACTTGGCCACATCCAGGTGACGCCGGATCAGCAACTCTTGGAGTCTCAAGTTACGCCGGGACTCGTCGAGCGCATTGCGAAAATTGGCTCGCCCCACCTTTGCGAATTTGGCAAGCCCAAGGCGTAGCGGGACGTCTTGGACTTGGCGATTAGCGGATCTTGAAGGTCTTGGCGGACGTGAGGCTGTCTCCCGGGTAGAATTCGGCGACCACTTCTTTGTCTGAGACCTTGAGCAGCATGTAGCCGGCGGCCTTGGTTGAAAAGTAACTGGTGATGAAGGGGGCGAATGGCGCCATGATCTTGGGGAATTTCCCATCCGAGAATTTGCCCATCCCGTAGTCTTGGGGCTTGTCGCCCAAGACGGGTTCGATGGCGTCGCGCACGGGGCCGGTCCTCACGCTGCTGAGGACGAGTTGTGAAACTTGCCCGCCGTCTTTGGCATAGTCGATGAACTCGGTTCGGTGTACATGCCCGGAAATGGCGATGACCTTGTTCGCCGCGAAAAGGGCGAACATCTCGGCGTGGTCTTCGGGCTTGCTCCCGCGGCCGAGCATGAACCAGTCGCTGCCGCTGTCGGGGAAGAGCAGGCCGTGGGAGATGACGAACGTGTATCTGGCCCCGGTGTTTTCCTTGAGCGCCTTTTTCATAAAGGGGATGTCGGGCTGGTTGAAATCAAGGAAGATGAAGGCGTCGGGACCGTGCTTCACGACGAAGTTCGGTGCCTTGATGTCGAGGCCTGTTTCCTTTGAAACCTGTGGCATCATGAAGTCAATGTAGGCTTTGCGCCCGTTGGGACTTCGGAAGTCGTGGTTGCCCATGACAGGAAGCAGGGGGATGTCGGGGAAGTAGTGCTTGAGGGTCTCGAAGGCGTCGGAGACGATCTTTTTGTGTCCGTTGTAGTCGGGGCAGTCACCTTGGGCGATGTCTCCAAGCTGGAGGACGAAATCCGCGTTTCTCCGAGAAGCCGTTTTCCCGGCGGACTCAAGGAGCCTGGGCATCAAATCCTTCCACATTGTGGCGTTGCGGTGGAATTCATTGAGGCGATTTACCGTCCAGTTTCCGGGAATCTTGTGGTAGAAATTTGTCTCGGTGCCGTCGAAATGCGTGTCTCCAAGGACGATGACATTGTATCTGGTCTTTTCCGCAGGTGTCGCGACGCACCCCGCAGCCAGTACAAGCCCAATTCCAAGCACAGTACAAAGAATCTTTTTCATTTTTACTCCTTGCCTATGATTTTATTCTTGTGGTGCATCCAAGTCAAGTAACTTGACTCTATGCGTTCCTCTGTGCTATTATATCTAACTAATAGAGGGACAGTCCCATTATGCGTAACACATAGAACGCGGAGGATGAATGAGAAGGCCGAGGGTTAAGAATTCGGGAGAGGGGTGGTACCACCTCGTGAGCAGGTGCTGCCTGCGGGAGTTTCTTTTCGGGGACGAGGACAAGGAGATGCTTGTGCGGATGCTCCGGCGCGTTGAGCGGTTCAGCGGGGTGGAGGTGCTGTCGTACGCGATGATGGACAACCACCTCCACGTCCTGGTTCACGTTCCGAGGCCCGCGGAGGTGGACGAGGACGAGCTGCTGGAGCGTGTCTCCGCGCTCTACGGGCAGGCGAAGGCCGACGCCCTGCGCGAGCGGTGGGAGATGTACCGGCACTCGAAGTACTGGCGCAGGGTCGCGGAGGAGCAGGACGCGCTGCGCAAACGGATGGGGGACATCACGCCGTTCATGTCGACGCTGAAGCAGCGTTTCTCGACGTGGTACCGCGCGCGCCACGGGTGCGAGGGGACGATCTGGCAGGGGCGCTTCGGGAGCACGGTGGTCGAGGGGTCGCCCAACGCGCTCGCCGCGGTCGCGGCCTACATCGACCTGAACCCCGTCCGCGCGGGCGTCGTGAAGGACCCGAAGGACTACCGCTGGAGCAGTTACGGCGCGGCGCTGGCGGGCGACGCCCAGGCGGTGCGCGGCCTTTCGCGCCTCTACTGCGAAAACCCGGCCCCGGGGGACTTCACCGCGAAGTACGCGCCGCAGTACCGGCAGTTGCTCTACCTGAAGGGCTCGGACGTCTTCGACGGGGAGGAGATCAAAAAGGTCGTCCGCGAACACGGCAAGCTCCCGCTCCCCGTGCTCCTCCGCTGCAAGGTGGGGCACTTCACGCGCGGCGTGGCCTTCGGCTCCAGGGCGTTCGTTGACGCGGTCTTCGAAAGCCACCGCGGCCATTTCGGCGCGAAGCGCAGGACCGGCGCCCGCGCCGTCGGCTGGTGCCTGGACTGGGGCGGCGAACCCCTCTGCGCCGTGCGCGACCTCAAAAAATCCCCGGTCTCAATTTCCGCGTAGAAAGGCAATTTCTAATGTGTTGCGTATGCAAGACTAAGGGACTGTCCCTCTATTGGCATGGAAATTGTTACTAAAAAAGTGGTTGTTAGAAGTTGAAATGAGCGGTGACGAGTGAGGCGAGGGCGAGACCGAAGGCGGCGGTGACGGGCATGGTCGAGCCACGTTCGGGGATGTTGCGCGGCGGCTCCTCGGAATGGACGCATTGAAATTTCGGTGCGGGACCGAGACCGTCTTTTTTGAAGCGCTGGCGTAGGGCGCGGGCGAGGCCGTCGCCTGTGACGTGCGAAAATTCGGAGATCCGTACTCTTGTCGGATCAAGGCGTAGCGCGGCACCCATCGAGGAGTAGATTTTCACTCCGTGGGCCATCGCGTTGCGGATGAGGTGGGCCTTGTCCGCGACGGAATCGATTGCATCGACGACGCAATCGAACTTTGAAATGTGAAAGTCTGATTCCGGCGCATATCTTAATGCAAGGGCCGTGACGCAGGCTTCGGGATTGATTTCAAGGAGGCGCTGTCCAAGGGCCTCGACTTTGGGTTGCCCGATTGTCCGCGACGTGGCTTCGAGCTGACGGTTGACATTCGATGGCGCGACGACGTCGTCGTCGACGAGTGTGATGTGATGGAACCCCGTTCGAACAAGTGCCTCGGCGCACCAACTTCCAACACCGCCGACGCCAACGACCGCGATTTGCGCCGAGGCAAGGGCGTTCATCGTGGATTCCCCAAGGAGTGCGCGGCTTCTGTCGAAAATGCCGTCCATCGCCAGTGCAAGTCCAAATATCAGAGGAGCCAGGGGCGCGCGTCTTCACGCGCCATGGGCGTCGTTGGCGTTTCGGCCAGGAGGTGCTCACCCGAAAAGCGGCGAATGCGGACGTCTCCCGCCGACTTGTCGCTGTAGGCGGCGCAGAGCTTTTCGGCGGTGGTGATGTCTTCGGTGGAGGCGCTGGCCTCAAGAAGCGTCGTGGGGCCGGGCACACCGATAGGCCTGATGATGAAATAGGCACCGTCGGCCGCAAGCGCACGCATCCGCTCGTTTTCCGAGACGTTGCGCCCGACCATTGCCCGGGCGCCGCCCGGGAGGAGAAAGTGTCGTCCGAGCTTGAGAAGCTCGATGGCGGTTCGATCTCTCAATTGACCGCGGTCGCGTAATATCCCGAGCTTGTTGGCGAAGAGCTTTTCGGTGAGAAGGCAGCCGCCGGCGGAGGACGGGTAGTTGGAAAGACCGAAGTGCCTGGCGAGTTCCTGCTGTTCCTTTCGGCTGCGGCCTTCGATGGCGAGGAGCTTTTCGCGGTCGACAAGACCTCTTTTTTCAACTTCAGTTTCGTCAAGGAGCTTTGCGGAAAGCGGGCGGACGAGGATGTCCGTCACGCCACACTCCGCGCCGACCATCGTGAGCGAACGGCGATTTTGCGACATTGGGCGCTGATTTAGCACTTCGCCCGTCGCAACGAAATCCCAGCCCAGCTCCCGGACGCGCTCGCCGGCGCGCAGGATCATCCGCGTGTGGCAGTCGATGCAGGGGTTGAGGGCTCCGCCGAAGCCGTGCTTGGGATGCTCGACGAGCGAGAGAATGTCATCGGAGAAATCTACGACGTTGAGTTTGAGCCCGATGGATGCCGCGCTTTTCCTCGCCTGGCCGGCGCCGAAAAACGGGCTGGTGAAGACGAGCCCCTCGACATAACAGCCCTGTTCGCGCAGGACGAGCGCAGCGAGAATGCTATCGAGCCCTCCGGAAAAGAGGACGAGTCCCCGAGAGCGTGGTTTGGACGGCGGTTGCGCTGTTCCTTCTTCCATGTTGTCGTTTGCCATTTTTTCAGCGAGGAGCATTGTTCTGTTTTAGCAGGGCGTTTTGCGCGGGGCCCGGGGAATGTCCGCCACGAAACGCGGTAGCGCGAGCCCCCCGATGCGCGTCGCGACTTCACGTTCAAGTTCGGCGGCGCGTTCGCGGCTGACGCGGAAATGCGCCGTGCCGGAAACTGGATCGCCTGCGAATGCGTAGTAGGGGCGCACGCGGATAGCCTGGAGCCCGCGGAAAAGCGCTTCAAGGGTGTCGGGATCGTCGTTGACGCCCTTGAGAAGTACCGTCTGGCAGGAGACGGGGATGCCGGCGTCCACAAGGAGCGCGCAGGCCCGCGTCGCTTCCGGCGTGATTTCGCGCGGATGGTTGAACTGGGTGTTGACCCAGGCTTTCCGCGATTTGCCGAGTCTGGCGGCAAGGGCGTCCGTCACGCGCAACGGGTAGGTGCACGGGATGCGCGTACCGATGCGGACCGAGTAGATTTGCGGCAGCGAGGCAAAGGTCTCGACGCGCGCCGCGAGTGTTTCGTCGCCGAGCATCAGCGGGTCGCCTCCCGAAAGCAGTACTTCGCGTATCGCGGGGCGGGCGGCGACATAGTCGCGCATGCGGGCGATGTCGGCGTCGCCGGGCACGAAGTGTGTGCCGAGAATATTCTTGCGCGTGCAGTGGCGGCAACGCATCGCGCAGGCATCCGAAACAACCACGAGGACGCGGTCGGGGAATCGGTGGACGAGCCCGGGCATCGGCGAGGCTTCCGAAAGTTCTTCGAAAGGGTCCGGGCAGTCGCCAGGAAGAATCTCGGTTAACTCGCGGACATCGGGCAGGGCCTGCGCCAGGATGGGGTCGGACGCCATGCTTCCGTCGCGGGCCTTGTCCCGCTTCGCCAACGACAGCCAGTAGTCGTTGACGACAACGGGATATTTGTCCGCGACGGCTCGCGCGGTTTCAGCGTCGTTGACAAATGGGGCCAATTCCGGCGGAACCGGCCCCTTGTCCAGCGCGATCAACTTGACGGCGGGAGAAGTCATGCGCTTAGAAAATGCAGGTCGCCTTGGCGTATTCCATATAAGACGACCAGCGGTGAAGCGCGAGCTTGTCGCCGGCTGCGGCGAGTTCCGAAAGCTCGGGAATCGTCTCGTCGTCGGAAGCGATGAAGTCCTCAAGACGGGCGACAAGTTCACTGGCGCGCAGGACTTGCCCGCCGAGGCGTATCTGGATCGATTCCAGTCCGAATGGCTTGTTGTGCTCGTGCCACATGCACCAGAACTCGGCGTAGAAGTCCGCGATGTTCCTATCGTAGGCCTTGGCAAGCTTGAGGAGCTCCTTCGCGGCGGCCCGGTGGTTCTTGAGGGGCGCGGCCTTGAAGGCGGCCTCGGCATAGGCGAACTTCGAGACAATGGATTTTGAGAGGGCCTTGGCGAGTTGCATCCTTCCGGCGCAACCCTTGTTTGGTGCCTTGGCGACGATCTTCGCGGCTTCCTCGAATCCTTTCTTGACCTCCGCGAAGGACTTGGAGACGTTGTATTCTCCCCACTTCTCCTTGGCGTTGTAAAAACTCCTGGTGTAGAGAAGCATCAGCGGGTCGTCGAGCAGGAAACTCGGGACGTTGTAGTTCATCGTGTCGCCCAGTGCGACAATCGCCTTGTAGGACGCGCCTTCGAAAAGTCCCTTGAGAATTTTTTCCAGACGGGTGTCGTCCGCCTTGCCCGTGAAGGAAAGCTCGGCGGAGAAGGCGAGACCGGCGTAGGCGCTGTCGTAGTCGCAGTAGCCACCGTTGTCGCCCCACATCGTGAAGAAGACTTCCCTGAGCTTCTTCTCACGGCAGGCGGCGAGACAGGGGACGACGGTCTTGCGCGTCATGAAGTGGTCGTACCAGAACTTGCCCCAGGTCCAGACACCCGAACCCATCAGCGGGTCGCCGGCGATTTGGCGGTGCTTTTCAATGAACTTCCCGTAGAAGTCCTGGTCGTCGTGGTAGTAGTCCCAGTACACGAGCTCGAGGCCCTTCGGGACATCTTTGACGACTTTTCTGGGCGGCTGGCTTTCAAGGTCGTAGTAGTTGTTGGTCTTGCTGCCGATGCGGAAGTACATGTCGGACCAGATCATCGGCTTGAGACCGTATTTCTCGCAGATCGCGCAACAACGCTTGAGGTGGCGGTTGATGATGTCGAAGGCGGACTGCTTGCCGTGGATTTTCTCGTGTTTTCCCGTGCCAAGCCCGTGGGCCTCGTCCATGCCGAGGTGGATGCGGCGCGAGCGGACGGCCCCCGCCCAGAAGGCGACCATCTTGTCGATGAGCTCGTAGGTTTTTTCCTCGTCGACGAGGAGGATGCCGTTGAGGTCGCGGACGTCGGCGTAGTTGCCCCACTTGAAAATCTGGTCCATGTGGCCGAGAGCCTCGATGCAGGGGATGATCTCGATGCCGAGCGAGGCGGCGTAGTCGTCCACCCGGCGGATTTCGTTCTGCGTGTAGGCCCCGCGCATGAAGCCGAACATAGGTTCGCCATCGACGCGGTAGGTGTCTTCGGTGTAGAGCATTACCATGTTGTAGCCGAGGATGGCGAGGTGATCAAGGTATTCCCTGAGGTGGTCGACCGTCATCACGGCGTCGCGCGAGCAGTCAAGCATGATGCCGAGCATCGTGAAGGGACATTCCTCGCGGTCTTTGGGCAAGGCTCCGGCGAGAAGATTGCCGACCATGCGGACGGCCATGTTGGCGCGACCGTAGGTGATGACGTAGGCTCCGTCCTTTTTCGCGATTGAGCAGAGATTTTCGTCGTCGCCCTTGACGAAGGTGATTTCAGCACCCGCGCCTTTTTTCGCCGCCAGCGCGGGATAACGCCCGGACAGCACTTTCAGCGCCGACGCGATCACCTTGTCGGTCTTCGCGGTGTTCCACCAGAAACCCTTTGAGACAGTCTTTTTCGCAGCCATTGTTTTCCTCGGTTGTTGGCCGCGCCGACATGGCGCGGCGACCTTGATTAGTCTACCACATTTGGCAGGATCATTGAAGAATGCGTCCGTTTGAAACGCGGCGGGGAAAATCATTTTCACCAGGCTTTGGATTGTCCGCCGCGGTAAATGCTATAATATTTTCCAGGAGACAGAAGTTGAAAATGGGAGACACGAAAGTGAAAAGTGCGCGTCCGAGACCGATTGTCGGGACGCTGGCCTACATCCTTTCCAAAGACCGCGCCAAGGTGCTGATGGTGCACCGCACCTACCGCGAGACAGACGAGAACCTCGGCAAGTACAACGGCGTCGGCGGCCATCTTGAACGCGGCGAGGACATCGCCACCTGCATGAAGCGCGAAATCAAGGAGGAGACCGGGCTCGACGTCGTTTCAATGGCGCTTCGCGGCACGATTGCCTGGGCGGATTTCGGTCCGAACAAGGAGGATTGGCTCGGCTTCATCTTCGTCGTCGACGGCTGGGAGGGCGAGCCTTTCGCCGACAACGAGGAGGGGACGCTTTCCTGGGAGGACGTCGCCTCGCTCGACCGTCTCCCGATGTGGAAGGGCGACCGACTCTTCCTGCCGCTTGTCTTCGACGGCGACAGCCGCCCGTTCCATGGCTACATGCGCTACGACGGCGAGGAGCCGGTTGAATGGAGCTTCTGCCGATAGCTTTCGTTTGCCCATCGGGCCTGTCGTTCAATACCTTAAGGAGAATTCGCCATGTACAGACTGAAAAAGATCGGAGAAATCAAGCCCGTCGCATCGCGCGATGTCATTGAATCAAAAATCGGACTGGGTTTCGAAAAACTCGACCGGGACGTCTTCGACCCGGAACTCGCCTACGACTATGTTGCCGCCACGGGTGTGAAGTGGATCCGTATTCAGTCGGGCTGGGCGCGCACGGAGAAGTCGAAGGGCGTCTACGATTTCGCCTGGCTCGACCGCGTGGTCGACAAGCTGATCGAGGCCGGTTGCCGCCCGTGGGTCTGCCTTTGCTACGGCAACGGACTCTACGACGAGGATGCGGCCAAGGTCTTCGGCGGCGTCGGTTGCGTACCGAACAAGAACGACGAGCAGAAGGCCGCGTGGAGCCGGTACGTGACGACATTGGTCGCCCGCTACAGGGGAAGGGTAGCCCACTTCGAAATCTGGAACGAGCCGGATGGGGGCTGGTGCTGGAAGAAGTTCAGGGGTGACGAGATCTGGTTTGACAACGCGAATGCCGGCCGTGAATACGGGGAGTTCGTCATCGCGACAACCGCCGCCATTCGCGCCGGAAACCCGGAGGCCAAGGCCATTGCGGGGTCGATGTGCGGCAATGGCCTGTGGTGGCTTTCGGACGTCGCCCGGACGGGGTGCTTCAAGGACGTCTGGGGGTTCACCTACCACTGCTACAGTGCCGACGAGACGGACAATCCCCTGCGCGTCCGCATGTTGCGCGCTTTCTTCCAGAAGTACAATCCCGCCATTAAAATCATCCAGGGCGAGTCGGGGTCGCAGTCGCGGCCCGACGGCAAGGGCGCGCTCCGGGGACTCAACTGGACCGAGGAGAAACAGGCCAAGCAGCTGCTGCGCCACACGGTTTCGGACCTGCTCTGCGATGTCGAATTCATGTCGTTTTTCTCCTGCATGGACATGGTCGAGGCGCTTAATGGCCGCACGGGCGACAAGGCGAGCTACCTCGACTACGGGTACTTCGGGGTGCTTTCGGCGCAGTTCGACGCAGATGGCCGCGCCACCGGTGCCGTCAAGCCAAAAATGTCATACCGGGCGCTCCAAAATGTCGCGGCTCTTTTCCGCGAGATGCCCGAAGTCTGCGAAATGCCGGTTTTCATTTGGTCGGAGCGTTCCGACCTCGTTGGCTGGTGGCGCAACAATGCCAAGGCGCAGGAACTCGCCTTTGGCGGCTTCAGGCGCGGGGATGACTCAAAGATCTTCGTCTATTGGAAACCCACGGATCTTATCAACATGTCCGTCACGGAGACCGTCTCGCCAGTTTTCGCCGATTGCCCCGGCATCCCGCGCCTCGCCGACCCGTTGACTGGTGCCGTCTACGAAATTCCCGAGTCCATGGCCGAGAAAATGGCGGATGGTTGCTGGAAGTTCAAGGAGTTGCCGCTTTTCGACTACCCGCTCGTCCTTGCCTGGGGCGATTTCTTCGAATACCAGTGACAAAAGGATCACGCACGATGAAAAAGCCCGTCCCCATCCAGGGCGAAGCCCCCGAATGCGGACTTCGCGCCATCGCCCTTCTCGATACCAGGCCCGGTCTGGATTTCGTCGACAGCTTCTTCGATGACGGCGTCGAATACGTCGGCGAAGCGAAGCACGAATGCCCCGGCGAGGACGTCTCGGTTTCGCTTTACCGATGCGAGGGACGCTACGTCACGGTTGCGCAGCTGGCCGGCGGCGACCCTGCGGCCTGGCGGCGCGTGACGCTCACGGTCTGGTTGCCTGAATACGTCGACCCTGTGATGGTCGATCTTTCAACCGGCGTCATCTACGACATCGAGGAGTTGAACGTCCGCTGCAGGCGCCAGTTCTGGTCGGACTACAAAAACGCCTTCACGCGTTTCCACGACTTGCCGCTGCGCGCGGCGCCGGTGATGATTCTCGACCGCGTCCTCGTGCCGATCGCCTTCGACTGGTCCGCAATGAAGCCGGCGCAGATTGTCGACGCGCTCTACCGACCGGGCATGGTCGGCAACAAGACGCAGCCCCAAAAGGCGCCGTGGATGGAGATGCCAACCGCGGCGTTCATGCCCTTCATCGACCATTACGGGCAGTTCAAGTACCGCGAATGGCCCGGCAAGATACACTCCGACGACGAGCTCCGCGCCGCGGCCGCCGTCGAGGAGGTCGACTTGGCGGCGCATCCGGGGCCGTCCGGCTGGGACAAGTTCGGGGGGTGGGCGGCGGGGCCGAAGTTCGAGGCGACTGGGCGCTTCCACCCCGTGAAACATGCGGGCAAATGGTGGCTCGTCGATCCCGAAGGCCGTCTCTTCTGGTCCTTCGGCGCCGTGC
>JAZQOA010000029.1:0-2289 GCA_045627605.1 Kiritimatiellia bacterium
CACATCTCCGCGACCTGTCCGCAGGGCGTCGTGAAGTTCGGCGACTACGCGAACGGCGACTACCGGCTGGCCAGCGATTCCGCGGGCGCCGTCAGTGGCGGACACGACTGGGGCTGCTACGAGACCGACGAGTCGACGACGGTCATCGCGCCCGAGCCGCTCGCATCCGTCACGGTCGCGGCGGACGAGGACGTCAAGGCCGCTTTGCGCCGCGTGAGGGACGGTGGCGAGGTGATCCTTGCGGCGGGCACGCATTCGGTCTCGTACCGTCCGATCATGCTCACCAGGGCGGTCACGTTGCGCGGAGCAGGGCAAGATCCGTCGGCTGTGCTGATCACGAAGGGAACGGCAGCGCTTCTCGGATCGATGGTCTTTCTGTCGAATGCCGACGCGCTCATGACCGGCTTGACGGTCGGCGACTATTCCAATGGCAATGGACCGAACCAGTGCGCCTTGGGCGTGACGGTAGTGCAGGACGGCGGAACCGTGTCCAACTGCGTGTTCCGCAAGATGACGCTGACGACGAGTGGCCATTCGGGTACGGCGGTGCGAATCCGCAAGCCTGGCGGGCACGTCACGTGCTGTGTCATCTCCAACATCACGACACACGCCAATACCAGCTATGGCGGCGCAGTTGCGCTGGAGGCCGCGAATTCCATCATCGACAACTGCCTCCTCTCCGACTGCAACAACGACACGTGGAATTCTCCGACGAGCAGCCATTGGTCGAAGGATACGCCTGGCGCCATCTACCAGTCGAACGGGACGATCGCCAACTGCACGGTCGTCAACTGCAAGGCGCCTCGTGTCGCCGTCATCAAGACGACCGGCGGCACGCTGCGCGACTGCATCCTCTGGAACAACAGCCGGTACAATACGAGCTACGCTGAAAGCGAGGTGGTCGGAACCGGTGTGGGCATGACGGCAAAGAACTGGCTGAACGTCTGGGCCGACATCGCCAAGGAAGACGCCGTCTGGAAGACGGCCACTGCCGGGCAGATGTCGTTTGTCGATTTTGACGGTGGCGACTACCACGTCGCGAAGGATTCCATCGTGCGCAACTCGGGCGACAAAGCTCTTGCCGACGGGGTTTGCGCGGTGGATTTGGATGGCCATCCGCGCCTCCGTTTCCATCGCGTCGATGCCGGTTGCTACGAGAACCAGCTCAATATCGCCACGCTGCTGCTTGTCAAGTGACTTGTGGTATAATAAATGCTGTATTTTTGAAGGGAAAACCCACATGAAGAAGAACATCGCCTCTCTTTCGCTTGCCGCCGTTCTCGCCTTTGTCTTTTCCGGCTGCATGACGCCCGTCACGGTCACGACCGATCCGCCTGGCGCCACGGTTTACTGCCGCGGGTCGGGGCGTCCGGCCTACAAGTGGCAGTACCGCGGCACGACAGCCGGCGGCCAGCCCGTTGTTTTCAAGGTGCCTTACAACGCCATCAAGACCCGTGTTGTCTGGCCTGCCGCCGATGGCAAGCCCAGCCAGCAGAGCGACGTCGTCTACACCAAGATTCTCTTCAAAGAAGACCCCGTCATCCATTTCAAGCGCTAACGGGGCTTGAAAATCGGCCATGCAGAACATGGCTCACCATCTGCGCGTTCGGCGCGGCGTGTTTTTCTGCGGACTGAAGTACGCGGCATTGGCCTTGTTGTTCTCCGCCTTGGTTTCCTTCTTCTGGCGCATTTTCCTCGTCTTCATGGGCGTCGAGGTCAAGGACCAGGATGCGCTTGTGATGCTTGGCGACTCCGCCACGCCCGCGTTGACCATTCTTTCAATCGTCTTCATGTCGGTTGTCGTCTCCCCCGTTGCCGAGGAATTCGTCTTCAGGTATTTTCTCCAGGGTTGGCTTGCGCGGGTCATGAAACGCCTTGGTTTCGCCATCGGCCTGACGGCGCTTGTCTTCGCCGCTTGCCACTTGAGCTTGACCGCCTTCATGCCGCTCGTCGTGGTTTCTGTTTGCTGCTCGCTTTCGTATGTGCGTTCAGGCTCGATTTTGGCACCCGTCGTCACGCACGCGCTCTTCAACCTTGTCGCCGTCGGCACGGCCCTTTTTTCCGGGGACGGGGGATTTTGACATCCGTCAGCCTCGTTTCCTTGCCTCGTCCGCCGCGTAGCCCTGTGGCGTTGGTTGCGGCGGCGCAATTTTGGTATAATTTTACGCATGGGAAAACTGAGCGCAAAGAGCATACCGTATGGCATTTCGGATTTCAGGCGGATCCGGAAAGAGGGGCTTTACTACGTCGACAAGACGGCCTACATCGACCGGCTGGAGACGGCGGGGT
>JAZQOA010000030.1:0-18416 GCA_045627605.1 Kiritimatiellia bacterium
CCGTCCCGGACCGGGACGGATCAGATGTATTTCCGGCCATCAGGGTATTGACGATCGCACCCGCCGTCAGCTTCACTTCGGACGTCGCCTTGCAGTAGTTGCTCACAATCGTGCAGTTAACGAGCTTGCCGTCGCCGTAGACGAGACCACCCGTCAGCGTACCGGCAGTCGTTCTCCTGCCGTTGTCAGCGTTGTACGCCATCAGCGTATTCTCCACGCGGGCGCCTCCCCGCAGGTCGAACGCGAGGACGTTGATGACGTTCGCAGACGACGCGGTTCCGCCGCAGGTCGTCGTATTGCCCGTGACGATCATGTGCGTCGCCAGCGAGTTCGCGCCATCCATGTAGATCGGCGAGGTGTAATGCTGGGAGTTCATGGTTGCGGAATAGGACACACCGCGGAGGATTACATTCGAAATCGTGCCGCCGCCACCGTTAACATAGACCGCACCGCCCGTGACGGGCTCGGGCGGATTCTCAAGGACGCAGCTCGTCAACGTCGCCCCGCCGTTCAGGGAGAACATCCGCTTGCTACCGGACGGACGGAACACGACGCTGTTCGGATCATCTGTCGGACCCGACACCGTCACGGCCTTGTTAATCGAGATCGTCGACGGGAAACTGTGGTCTCCTTCTCGAACAACAATCGTCATCCCTTCAAAGGCGACGTCGATCGCCTCCTGCAGGTTCGTCGCAGCCGTGTCCCAGTTCGCATAGGGGAGCGCCGAATGCGGAGCCGCTGGATCGAAGTAGATGACCGCCGGCATCATCGCGAGGAAGTCCGGCTTGTAGATGGAAATGCCCTTCACCGTTCCCGCGAAGTTCGTGACCGCGAGGCCGACCGAGACGGATCCGCTCGCCAAATAGGCGTGCGTCACCGTGTTGGACGCTACCCGCGCCGTCTCCTCAAGATCGGTCACGCCATCGCCATCGAAGTCCCAGTAATAGTGAAGTTCATCCCCTTCGCTGCATCCCGTTACCGTCGCGGAAAGCTCGACCTCCGCCGGCACCATGTAGGCCGTCTTCGCCGAGCTGACCGTCACATCGAACTGCGAAGCGTCGAGCTCGTAACAGCCGATGTCCACCGCGCCGTTCTGGAAACGCGGCTTGCCGTCCAGATCGACGGACGGCAACTGCGCCTCCAATCCGACGCCAGTGTCGACGAGAGCAGTGTTGGCAACGGGACGGTAGTCCTTGTTGTCCCAATCCTTGAAGAGCGCCGTGACGGTGCCCTCCGACACACAGGACGAGACATACGAGGCGCTGCCGCTGTAGATGTTGTCCTCGCCCGCCAGACCGCCCGACGTGTTGCCGAGGACGACGCTGTCGACGATCGAGCCGCCCGTGAGGCGCACGCCGCCCACGTCGCTGCACTGGTTATTGACGATCGTGCAGTTGCGGATCGCCCCGTTGCCGTAGACGGTCGCGTAGTTCTTGGCCGAGGCGTTCGACCTGTTGCCGCTGTCGATGTTGTCCGCCACCAACGAATGTTCGAGCCGTGCGCCTGTTTCAAGAAAAACACCATGCACCATCTCCTTGGACGATCCCGAACCGCCCGAAAGAGTCGACGAGTTGTTGGTGATGACCGAATGCGTCAAGAGCGCATCGGGCCCGCGCATGAAAATCGTGTGCGCAAAGGCATTCGCGTTAAACGAGCCGGCCAGCAGACAACCGCGCACAACGCAATTGGACATCGTTCCGCCGCGATGCTCGAAATAGCAGTTGCGCCCCCATTCCGTTCCCGTGCCGCCCTCGCTGACGAGGTTCGCGACGAAAGCCCCTGGCGAATTGATGTGGAACGCGCGAGGAGCACCGGCAATCTCGACCACCACGTCCTCCGGATTGCCGGTCTCACCGACGAGACGGATGTCGCGCCAGATCTCGATCTGCTCGTCGACCGCATAGCGGCCCTTCTTCAAGACGACCGTGCCGCCCGGGTTCTGCGCGTCAATGGCCGGTTGAATGTCCTCGACCTTGTCGACGTAAACCGTCGGCTCCGCGACATAAACGAAATGGGGCTTGCGGACGATTCGCGTACCGCTCGGCATTTCAACCGACAGCACGACGGCATAAGCGCCCGCCGTGGCGTATGCATGCGAAACAGTCGCACCCGATTCGGGCACGGAACCGTCGCCGAAATTCCATTCATACCCCGTTGCCCCGTCGACTTCCTGCGCAGTGAAAACGACTTCATCCTCCGTGAACACTTCGACTTTATCCGCCGTAAAGCCAACCGGAGCATCGGCATACCCTTTCCCTTCAGCTTCAGTCCCAGACGCGCTGCGGTAGTCGCCGCCGTGCCAGTTGGCGAGGACGAACTGCGGTTCAACCGAGACAAGGCAGTCCGTGAAATTCTTGGCCGACCCTGCAATGTCGTCCGTAGCCGCACCATTGTTGCACGAGTAATTTCCGCAAATGACGCAGTTAGACGCCCTTCCATCGGCCTCCAGGCAGACGCCGCCGGCGTTCGGCGCCCAGTTGCCGACAACCGTGCAATGGTCCACCACTCCTTTATACGCTATCACACCGCCGTTATCCTGCAGCGTCTTGCTGTTGGACGTGTCTCGGTTGTTGGCGACAAGCGAATACTCGAGCCTTGCTCCACCATCGAGAAAGACGCCCGGCGTAGCATATTTTCCGTTTTGATTCCAGCACCACCCGGTCATCGTGTTGTTCGTGACAACGCACCGCGTCATCAATGCGCCAGTCCCGTTCAGATAGACAAGGGTGGTACGCTCTCCAGATGCCGTCGGACAGCCCAACTTGCCGCCGCGGAAAATGCAGTTCTCAAGCGTGCCCGCCGTCACGTAGGTGTTGCGACCGCGCCCGTCAAGCGCCGTCGCCGAGTCCTTGACCCCGCCCTTGCCTGTACCGCCCTCGAGGGTGAGGCATGCCAACTTCGCCGCGGCGTTGTCCAGCCAGAAGAAACGCGTTTGCCCGGGAGCCAGATGAAACACGACGTCCTCAGGATCATCCGTTAGGCCGCAAATCTCAATCGCTTCCGAAAGCTTAATTTCGCTGTCGACACGGTAGGCGCCCGGCGCCACGAGAATCGTCGTCGATCCCTCAAGCGCGGCAGCCGCCGAGTGCGCGGCATTGACCGTCCGCTTCGCCGTCGCCCAGCTGGAGCCGTCCGCAGCATCGTCGCCGTTCGACGAGAGGTAGACGACATTGTCCGTCGTCGGCGCGCCCTTCCTGACGAAGGCTGCGCGCAGCGCATACGGACGCACCGCCAGAAGTTCTCCGGACGCCGTCGTCAGAAACTCCGGATCAACTTCGCCGAGCCAGCAGCCAAAGCGGTAGCCGTCCTCCGGCACAGCCTCGACGGCAATCGTGTCGCCGTAGGCATACCAGCCGTTCTCGACATTGACCGTGCCCTTTTCCGGATTATCCGTCACAATGCTGACGCGGTTAGAGACCGACCATTGCCATTCGAGCTCCATCATCGCGGTCTCGGAGTAGCTGACCGTGACTGCGGCCTTGTCGTCCGTCCCGCTCTGCGAAACCAGCGTCCGCTCGCGCGTCTGGGGATCGACCGAGTAGAGCTTCCAGCCAGTCAGCTCGGCGATGGTGACGTCACTTTCCTCGCGTGCGGTGGGCATTGTCATCGCGACCGAAGTCTCCTCGTTGGTCTTCGCGATCGGCCCGTAGGCGACCGAAGGCGCGCCCGCCTCGATCGGCCAGCTGCTCACGACGATCGCGTTGGTCCGCACCGCGCCGAGATAGCGGATGGCGTCCACGGTCTGGTTCGCCCGCATCTCCTGCTCGGACAACGTGCGGCTGTAGACACGGACGGCATAGACATTTCCAATCCAGGGGTAGGTTGCAGATTCCGCCCGGTCTCCAATCATGAAGCCGCCCCCCGTGTTCGTGTCGTTGGCGACCATACCCGCCGATGTCGCATCCACGCCGTCCAGCAAGACCTGGCCAACGGAACCAACCTTGGAATAAGCCACCGAAATCGCATGATCGGCCATTGCGTCGTAGGGAAGGTCGAGACATCTCGTGGTCGTCGATGCGAAGTAGTAGCGGGTGCCGGCGGCTGACGAGACCCACACCCGATTCTTGGCCCCGGCGTCAAAGAGGATGCCGCTCTTACCGGGCAGCGTCGTGTGCCGCAGCAGAAACTCGACCGTGAGCACCTCCGGACCCTTCGCCCCGTAGGTCGCCGAACAGCCGTTGACGACCAGGTGATCGGTCCCCCACAGTCCTTTGGACGTGATCTTCAAGTCGTACTTCCCGGCGGGCGAGAGGTCCTTCCAGACGGTCGCCTCCAGGTCGTGCACGCCAGTGCCCGTGTTGTCGATGCCGTCCCAATGGGCGATCAGCCCGTCCTGAACGTAGGTGCCGCGCCCAATGGCCAAGGCGGTGGAAAGCATCGCGATGGACAGTGCTGCCGCGATTCCGATTTTCACTTGCATAAAAGGTTCCTCTTAAACACTCCGCGAAAAAAGCATTTGCACAATACAATAATGATAGCAAATCGCAACCTTATGGAAAACCCCCGTGTTGCGGTATCAAGGCCGTCCATGACATATTGACCACCATTTTATATAAATTCGAGAAACCATATTGCCGAATTTATATTAATTCGAGAAGTTTAACTTGACGACGAAAAAGAGAAATGCTATTATCAACACCTGTTAGGGAGGTTTCAAGTGCTGATTCCAAGAAAATACGAACAAGACATGGGGAACTGCGTCTCCGCCGGGAAAGTTCTCGTCATCTACGGCCCGAGGCAAGTCGGGAAAACGACACTCGTGAAAAGTTTTACCGAAAGCACATCGGGACGCCGCTTTTCGACAACGGGAGAGGATGCGAAAACACGCGACGTCCTCATGTCGATGAGCCAGGACATGCTCCGGCGAAACTACGGCGATCTGGATTTGCTCTTCATTGACGAAGCCCAGGCCATTCCTGAAATCGGGAAGTCTTTGAAACTTCTCGTCGACACCCTCCCCGACCTGAAAGTTATCGCAACGGGGTCGTCAAGTTTTGAACTTGCCGGTCAAATCGGAGAGCCCCTCGTCGGCCGACGACGCGTCCTCACGCTCTATCCTCTGTCTTTTGATGAAATTTGCGATCAATACGGCTTCGCAGAAGCAAATGCGTCATTGGACAGCATGCTTGTCTACGGAATGTACCCAGAAGTTTTCCTTGCCGAAACAAATGCGGGCAAAGCGAGGCTTCTCAAGGAACTGGCCGAATCGTATCTCTACAAGGACATCGTAGCCTTCGAATCTCTTCGGAACGCCGCTAAAATCCGCCAACTCCTGACCTTGCTCGCCTTTCAAGTCGGCAAGGAAGTTTCGCTCACGGAACTGGGCTGCAACCTTTCCCTTGCCCGACAAACCGTGGAACGATACCTCGACCTCCTTGAAAAATGCTTTGTCATCTATCGCGTCGGGGGCTTTTCGCGCAACCTGAGAAACGAAGTGACGAAATCTAATCGCTGGTACTTCTACGACAACGGCGTTATGAACGCCGTCTCCAGCCAGTTCAACGAACTTCAAATGCGCGGTGACGCGGGGGCACTGTGGGAAAACTGGATCATGGCGGAAAGGCTCAAGCACTTAACCTATTCCGGCCGCTTCCCGACACGGTACTTCTGGCGCACATACGCCCAGGCCGAAATCGACAGCATCGAAGACGAAAACGGCAAGCTGAACGCATGGGAATTCAAGTTCGGCACCAAAAAGCCGAAACCTCCCGCAAGCTGGAGAACCGCCTATCCGGACGCGGACTGGGGTGTCATCAACAAAGACAATTTCGACACCTTCATAAGGTAGGCGCACCATAAGGATACGCGGTGCGATGGGTGCGCCTAAAGTTCGCCCATGTCGGCAAAAGGCTGTTTCGTCCTAAGACAGCGCCCCCTGATTCGACGATTCACACCGCCATGTCAAAGCGCGGCATGGAGACGGGCCGCAAATTCCGCGCGCTCGGCATCGTCGCGGTAGGTGTCGGCGCCGCTCTTCCACCGCAGGGGCTCGGTGCGTCCCTTGGCCCGCGGAATCACGTGGAAGTGGATGTGCGGCACGGCCTGTCCGCCATCAGGGTAGTTGTTCTGGACGACGTTGAAGCCGCCGTACCCCAGTTTCATCATCGCGCCGCCGACTTTCCGGACGACGGCGAGAAGCTCGGCGATCACATCGGGCGGCGTCTCAAGAAGCGCCTCTGAGTGCAACCGCTTGGAAATCACGAGGACGTGGCCCTTCTCAACGGGCGCGATGTCCAGGAAGGCCAGCACGTTGCCATCCTCGTAGACTTTCGACGAGGGGATTTTCCCTTCGGCTATTTTGCAGAAAATGCAGTTGTCATCCATTTCGCTTCTCCTTGGAACAATTTTTCGGGCAACGTCTCAAGACGCCGCCCCTTTCAAAAACACAGGCAACAGCGCGGCACCAGTCGCGGCCTCCTCTCGGCGTCCCGGCATGACGAGCGGCAGAGGGCACGCCTCGGCGACCGCCTGGCGCATCGCCCTGCACTTTGCAAGGCCGTTGCCGGAGCCAAGAATCCGCCGTTTGGATTCGACAACAGCACGGGGCATCGGTGAAAAAAGGTTCGCCACAAGACCGTTGGCCAGGGCCCGCGCAACATTGGGGAGCGTGAAATTCGAGGCGGTGATGCCATCGATCGAGCCGAACGATCCGGGATGGACGCGCGTCCCGTAAAAATCGGGGGCGATTCTGAGTCCGCCCGCATCGGGTGCGGCGAGCGCCGCCATTTCATCGAGGCGGTCAAGCATTTGCTTTTCGGGGACGGATGCCGTACCGAAGGCGGCAAGCACGCCGGAAACGGCTTCGGCGAGGAGCGCCCAGGCGTGGCCCCCGCTCAGCGGCGGCACGGCGACAAGCACCTTGCCGCCCGGGAAGGGACGGAAGTCCAGTCCGGGAACGGGCTCGATTTTCGCCGCGTCCTCCTCGGAGACGACAGCGGAAAGCTGGCTGCCGGTGCCGACGGTCGCGAAAAGGTCGGTGGCGGGATCACCGCCGCTGCCCAGCACCGAGGCCTGGTTGTCGCCGATTGGCGCCAAAACGGGGATGCCTGCGGGAAGTGCGCCGAACCCGCCTGCCGTCAGGCCGACAACCGTCCCGCTCTCCACGATGCGGGGGAAAAAGCGTTCGGGAACGCCAAGGCGCGCGGCGGCGGCGCGATCCCAGTCGTGGTGGACGGCGTCATAGAGTCCCCACGGGGCGGCCAGCGTCGGGTCCATCGCCGAAACAGAGTCCGCGCCGACAAGGCGGCGGGCAAGTTCGTCGGCTGGCGTCCCGGCCCAGTCCCAGTCCGCAAGCTCGCCGCGCCGCGCGTCATGCGCCAGCGTCGCGCCGCCGTAGCCGGGGAAGAGCGCATGGCCGCAGAGAGCCGACATTTCGCCGACTTCGCCCTCGGTGCGGCGATCCTGCCAGGTGACGACCGTCGAGACGGTGCCATCGCGGCGCCCGCGAACAACAGAGTGCATCTGGCTTGAAAGCCCGACGGAGACGACCCGGGCAAGCAACGCGGCCGGGAGCGCGTCGAGCGCCGCGCGGGTGGCGGACTCTATTTTGCCGAAGTCCTGCTCGGCAAGCCCGCCGCCCAGCGGAAGCGCCGCGTTGTGGTCGCGCGAGGCGTGTTCATGCACCGAAAGGTCGTCCGCCACGATCACGGCGGAGACCTTGGTTGTCCCAATGTCTATTCCGAGGCGAAGCATTTTCCTAACGGACGTCGGCGTTGAAGGGGAAGACAGGCAGGCCATCGTCCTTGCGCCGGAAGTTCGCGTAGACCGGGCAGGCGTAGTAGGCGTAGCGGACGTGGCGCGGCGCGGGAACGGACGGCGCGGAGACGAGCACCGTGTTGTCGGGCAAGAGTTTCGCCTCGGCCCAGACGTGGCGTCCGTCCTCGCCGGCGACCGACCAGAGATGCGGGCCGAAGACGCCGCCGTCGACGGCCAGCCCGCCGCCGACATTGCGGAAGGAGACGCGCACCGCGGCCCCTTCGGAAACGGCCGCGCCGAAACGCGGGCCGGGAAGAGCCTTCGCGTCGCCGTAGAGGATGCGCATCGCCTCGTGCGCGAGGCGGATGCCGACATCCTTCTTGTTGGCGGGATGGATGTCGGAATGGTCGCCGATGTCAATCGTGCAGGCCACGCCGGAACCGGGAAGGTCGAGGAACTCCTCCTGCATTTCGCGGAAGGGCGCGTACCCGAGGTTCGTGTCGGGCTCCTCCTTGACCCACCAGTTGTCGTCCGACCGGGTCTCCGGATGGTGCTCGCGGAAGGCGGAGAGCTGCGTGGAGAGGAACGGGAGGCTGTCGTCGCGCCAGGCTTTGCGAAGGCCGTCGATGAAGCCCTTCTGGAAGGTGCGGTAGCTCTTGGGATCGCCGGCGTTGCTGCAGCCCTGGTACCAGATGACACCCGCGATGTTGGCAAAGGTCGCGGGATGGACTTCGGCGTTGTAGAGGATCGTCGGCGTCTGGGCGTTGTTGCGAGGGTCGGCGTCGCTGCTCGCGGAAGGCGGCAGGGGGCGCGGCCCGATTTTGACGATGTCGGCGTGGAATTCGACGCGTTCCATCCATTCCGACTCGGAGAAATCGGCGACGACCGAGCCGTCGGGGGCCAGGATCGCGACCTGGCCGCTCACGCTTCCCGTGCTGAAGAGGTCGAAGTGGCGGATGACCGCGACATGGCGTCCCGCAGGGAGCTGACCGAGCCTGTAGTTGCGCGGAATGCTCCACGAAAAGGGTACGTCCTGGAGCGTCTGGCCGACCTTTCTGCCGTCGAGGTAGGCCTCGTCGGCGTCGTCGATGCAGTCGATGTGGAAGAAGAGGTCCCGCCCAGCGAACTGCTCGGGGACATCGAACGGGAAGCGGTACCAGGTGATGCCGGGCTGGTGGGAGCCGCACATCTTGCCGCGGCGGTCCTTGTGCCAGGCCGACTCGTCAATGCCGGGGTTCGCCCAGGAGGCGAGCGCCTCGGCCGTGGCGGCGGGATCGGTCTGGAGGAACTTGTCGTTCACCCAGTCGTCCAGTTCCTTCTGCATCATGTCGTAGTGGATCTTCGCGACCTTTTCCGCGTCGTCGCCGCGCGCCTTGCCGACCTCGCCGAGCGCGTCGAGCTGCCTGAGGATCTCATCGCAGCCCATCGCCTCGTAGGCCTGGCGCGGAATCCACGGCTCGATCCGCGTCCCGCCCCAGCTCGCGTTGACAAGGCCGACCGGCACCTTGCCGCCGAGCTTCTCGCGGAGCGTCGCGCCGAACCAGTAGGCGACCGCGCTGAAATCGGAAACCGCGGCGGGTGTTGTCGCAGGCCGCCACGTGGGACGCCCCGGGAATTCGGTGCAGGGGCCGTCGAGGTCGAGGCCGTGATGGACCTGGAAAAGGCGCAGGCCGTCGTCGTGCGCCGCGGCCGCGACCTTGTCGCCGTCGCGCAGGCAGTAGAAGCCGCCGCCCGTCCAGACGAAGAACTCCATGTTGGACTGCCCCGAGCAGAACCAGACGTCGCCAATCAGGACGTCGGCGAAGACAAGCGTGTTGCCGCCGCACGAAACGCGCAGCTCGTACGGGCCGCCGGCGGGCATCGGCGCGAACTCAAGCACCCATTCGCCATCGGCGCCGTCGGGCACCTTCGTCGAAATGTATGTCCCGTTCAGCGCGCCGGACACGGTGGAGCCGGGCTGCGCCGTTCCGGCGATGCGGATGGGCTTCCCCCGCTGGAGGACCATGTGGTCGCCGAAGATGTTGTGGACTGAAAAGGCGGATTTCACTTCGCGGCCTCCTTGACGATTTTCATTTCAGCCGGCTTGAGCGTGACGGTCCTGACCTTGCCGAAGGCGTGGAGGTCGAAGGTGTGCGGCTTCCTGAAGTCGATGTTCTTGAGGAAGATGCGGCCGTCCTCGGGGAAATACGAGCAGATGACGTAGTTGCACTCGGCGTCGGGCAGGTCGCCGCCCTTGGCGGAGGGATACACGTCGCCGCGCGAGATCGAGGCGACGTACTTGTAGAGCGTCGTCATGAGACCGTCGGAGCCGATGTATTCGCCGGCGCCCTCGTCGGCGTTGGCGGCCGAGGGATAGCACCAGGTGTTGACGAAGAAAACCTCGCCCTTGCCACGCTTGGCGCGGATGACGACGGGGAGCTTCGCCTCGTCGTCGACGGCGAGGAACTCGTAGTTTTTCTTCGGGCCGGTGAACTCAAGGTCGCCGAGCTTCATGCCCATGATGCCGAAGCGGCGCGGCCAGCGGATGCCAAGGCAGTTGACCTTCGAGCGGTCGGGCTCGTTGGCGGTCGCCCACCAGATGCGGCCGGTCATGCCCTTGACCTTGAGGCCGCAGAGCTCCGAGAAGTCGCCCTTGTTGACGAGGTCGTCGAGCGTGAAGGTCTGGTACTTGCGGTTGACGTCGGTCGAGAGGTGCGGGATGGCGACGACGAGTTTGCCGCCGCCGCGCACGTAGTCGCAGAGAATCTTGTACTGCTTCGCGGAGCAGGTGTTCCAACCCGCGAACATAATCGCCTTGTAGTTCTTGAGGAGGTGTTTCGCCGTGACATTGTCGTAGGCGAAGGAGGCGATGTCGCAAAGCCCGTAGGGCGAGCCCGCGAGGTAGAAGTTGCGGTTCGGCGCGAGGACGTCGTCGGGACGCGGGAAGAAGGCGTCCTTGACGATGTTCCACGAGGCTTCCGGGGCGCCCGGGAACCAGTTGACGTTTTGCTCGGCGATGCGCTGGGCGCCGCCAATCGGGATCGCGGCCTTGACGTTTTCGCTGCAGAGGTCGAGGTTGCCCTTGGCGATCGCGAAGGCGGCCTGCGGCTGGCCCTTGGGCGCCGGGTTCTTCTTCACGAACTTCCAGAACTTCTTCATCTCGGCGCGGTAACCGCGGCAGACTTCGGAGTCGTAGCCGATGAGAGGCGCGGTCTTGCGGGCCTCCTCCATGTAGGGGGCGAGCTCCTCCTTCGTGACGCCGTGAATGCCGGGTGCGCCAACCTCGACATGGGGCATGAGGTGAAGCGGGGAGTCTTCGCAGAGCACCGACTGGACCTCCCAGTTGCCCGACTCGTTGACGATGATCTTCGCGCCGGTCATGTACTTGAGCTGGAAGCCGGCGAAGAGGAGCGGCATGCGGAGCGGGTTGGAATACGGGATAAAGGCATTCCACTCGTGGGCGTTGTGCGAGCCCCAGAGCTTGAGGCCGTATTGCTTCGCGACGCCGCGCTCAAGCGCGGAGGAAAGCAGCATGTTGCGGAAAGGCATGTCCTCCGTGCAGGGGATGTCGATGCCCGCCGCGACCTGGTAGTCCATCGAGAAATCGGCGCCGGTCGACATGACGTTGCCCCAGCCCGAGGCGTGGCGGCCCGAGACATGCGCGTGGACGCGGCGCATGAAACCGTCCGCCACGTCCTTGAGCGTCGGGTTCTCAATGCCCTCGCAATCCTTCTCGCTCCAGTGGAAGCACTCCCCGGTGTCGTAGCCGAGCCACCACTCGCCGAGGGCCGAGAGCTTCTTCGCGACCTCGGGGTTTTCGGGAGCGTAGATGTTCATCGCGTAAACGCCCGCCATCTTCGACTCGGAGGCAAGCCGGTAGAGGTAGTCGTGGGTCTGCCAGAACTGCAGCGTGTTGCCGAGACCTTCCTTGACCGTCAGTTTGATTTCGTCGGAGGGCGTCGGGTGGTCGCCGCACCAGCGGCAGTGCGCGTGGCCCGTGTAGCCGAGCCCGAGCGCACCGGGATTGGAGTCGTTGCCGTACGACGCCGACCCAAAGAACATTCCTTCGGCGGGAAGCCTCAGGGCCGGCACCTTGGCCCGGGGCATGGCGATGATTTCCTCGCCCGTGAGTTTCGCTTCCGCGGTCTTTTTCATTTGCGGGTTCCTTTCCGATGCGAGATGGGCCGGGCTACCTGAGGCCGACCGCCTTGCGGGCCGCCTCAAGCGTCGGCGCGGCAACGGCACGGGCGCGCTCGGCGCCCTTTGCCAAGACCTCCTCGACATAGTCGAGGTTGCGCGAAAGCTCCTCGCGCTTCGCGGCGCAGGCGTCGAACTTCTCGTGGTAGGCGGCGAGCAGCGCCTTCTTGGCATCGCCATAGCCGTAGCCGCCGGCGCGCAGTTTCGCGGCCATCTCATCGACCTGCTCCGGCGTCGCAAGAAGCTTGTAGATCTTGTAGACGTTGCACGTCTCGGGATCCTTCGGCTCCTCCATCGGCGTGGAATCCGTCACGATGCCCATGATCGCCGACTTGATTTTCTTGGCCGTGTCGAAAAGCGGGATGATGTTGCCGTAGGACTTCGACATTTTCTGCCCGTCGGTGCCCGGGACGATGGCGACGCTGTCGGGGATGTAGGCGTCGGGCAGCTTGAAGATCTCGCCGTAGGCGTTGTTGAACTTGATCGCGAGGTCGCGCGTGACCTCGAGGTGCTGCTTCTGGTCCTTGCCCACCGGGACGAGATCAGACTGGTAGAGGAGGATGTCCGCCGCCATCAGCACGGGATAGGCGAAAAGGCCGTGCGTGGCCTCGTTACCGTGCGCGAGTTTGTCCTTGTAGGAGTGGCAGCGCTCAAGAAGGCCCATCGGCGTGAGAACCGAAAGCAACCAGGCGAGTTCCTGCACCTCGGGGACGGCGCTCTGCCGCCAGAAGACCGTCTTCGCGGGGTCGACGCCGCAGGCGAGGAAGTCGAGCGCGGCGCTGATGGAGCCCTGCCGGAGCGCCTCGGGGTCGCGGACGGTGGTCAGGGCGTGGAAGTCGGCGAGGAACATGAAGACCTCGTGGCCCTTCGCCTGCATGTCGAGGACGTTCTGGATGGCGCCGAAATAGTTGCCGAGGTGGATCTGGCCGGAGGGCTGTATGCCTGTCAGGATTCTCATTTCTGGGGTCTCGCTTGGGGTTGGGGGTTCGCGGGTTAGTCGAAGAACTCGTGGTAGAGCACCTGCACGGCCTTGGCGCGTTCCGTCTCGCGCACGCCGAACATGATGCTGATTTCGGAGGCGTCCTGGTTGATGAGCTCGATGTTGACGCCGCCTTCGGCAAGGGCGCGCGTCGCGCGCGCCGCGGTGCCGACGGTGTGCTGCATCCCCTCGCCCACGACCATGATCAGGGCGTGGTCGCGCTCGCAGACGAGCTGGTCGGGCTTGAGCTCCTTCTTGATGCGCTGGAGGACGCGCACCTGGACGTCCGCCGGGAACTTCGACCCGCGCAGGATGAGCGTGATGTTGTCGATGCCCGTCGGCATGTGCTCGAAGGCGACGCCCTCCTCCTCGAAGATCTGGAGGAGTTTGCGCCCGAAGCCGACCTCGCGGTTCATCATGTACTTGTCGACGTAGACGTGGACGAAGTCGCTGTCGCTCGCGATGCCGACGACCTTGCAGGTGTCGACGCGGCGGTTGGGCACGATCCAGGTGCCGGGGAGCTGCGGGTGGTTGGTGTTGCGGATGTTGATCGGGATGCCGGCGCGGAAGGCGGGCATCACGGCCTCGTCGTGGAAGACGCCGAAACCGGCGTAGGCGAGCTCGCGCATCTCGCGGTAGGTCATCTCGCCGATGCCGTGCTTCACGTCGGGGACGACGCGCGGATCGACCGCGTAAACCGTGTCGACGTCGGTGAAGTTCTCGTAGCACTCGGCCTTCATCGCCGCGGCGAGGATGGCGCCTGTGATGTCGCTGCCGCCGCGCGGGAAGGTCGCAATCTTGCCGTCGCGGTTGACGCCGAAGAAGCCGGGGAAGACCACGATCGGGTTGTCGGGTTGCCACATGACGCGCTCGATCGAGTCATGGAGGAAGCCGTAGGAAACGTCGCAAAGCACCGCGTCTCCAGCCTCGCCTTCGAGGAGCATGCCCGCCTTGGCGGGGTTGAGGTAGGCGGCCGCCGCGCCGCGCTTGCGAAAGGCCGCGGCGACGAGCTTGGCCGAGTTGTCTTCGCCCGCCGCCTTCAGGAGGTCGAGGAAGGCGCCGCGGTCAGACTTGTCGGACTCCACGCGCGCCTTGAGGTCGGCGGCGATCTCGTCGACGACCGCCGGGTCGAGGCCGAGTTCGCGCTGGATGTCGGCAAAGCGCTCCACGATGGCTTCAATGTCCTTCGCGACGTCAAGATCTTCCAAGGCGCGCTCGGCGCAGTTGATGAGCATGTCCGTCACCTTGGTGTCGGCCTTGTTGCGCTTGCCGGGGGCGGAGACGACGACGACGCGCCGCTCCCTGTCCGCGAGCATGATGTCGCATACCTTCGTGATCTGGGCGGCGTCGGCAACGGACGAGCCGCCAAATTTGCAAACCTTCATTGTCTGTGTTTCCTGTGGGTTGAAAATGAAAAGGAATGGGCCTTCAGTAAAAAGGCGCCCCCGGAAAGCCGGAGGCGCCTTTTTCGCACGGGCGCTCAAACGGCTTAAACGGCCTCGTCGCGGAACGAGACGCCCTTCGGGGCCTTCTCGATGCAGCCGATGACGGAAGGCTGGGCCTTGGCCGCCTTGAGGATGTCGAAGGCCTTGGCCGCCTTCGCCTTGTCAACGATGACGACGAAGCCAATGCCCATGTTGAAGACGCGGTACATCTCCTCGCGGTCGACCTTGCCCATCTTCTCGATGAAGTCGAAGATCGCCGGCACCTTCCACGAGAGGCGGTTGATGACCGCCCGGCAGTTGGCGGGGAGGACGCGCGGGATGTTGTCGACGAAGCCGCCGCCGGTGATGTGCGCCATGCCGTTGATCGGCATCTTGGCGAGCACGGCCTTGACGGGCTTGAGGAAGCTGCGGTGCGTGGCGAGGAGCGCGTCGCCGATGCGGGTGCGCGTACCGGGGAGCGTGTCGTTGACCGTGAGGCCGCAGACATCGAAAATGACGCGGCGCGCAAGCGTATAGCCATTGGTCTGGAGACCGCCCGAAGCGAGGCCGATGATCACGTCGCCGGGCTTGATCTTCTCGCCGGTGATGACCTTGCTCTTCTTGACGACGCCGACAATCGTGCCGACGAGGTCGTATTCGCCCTGGGGGTAGACGCCGGGAAGCTCGGCGGTTTCACCGCCAAGGAGCGCGCAGCCGTTGGCCTTGCAGCCGCGGACGAGACCGGCCACGACATCCTGGAAGACCTGGCCGTTGAAATGCGACGCCCCCAGGTAGTCGAGGAAGAAGAGAGGCTCGGCGCCCTGCACGAGGATGTCGTTGACGCAGTGGTTGACGAGATCCTCGCCCACCGTGCCGTGCCTCTTGGCGATGCAGGCGACCTTCACCTTGGTGCCGACGCCGTCGGTGGAGCCGACAAGGAGCGAGTCGGCGCCAGGCGACTTGAAAAGCCCGCCGAAATTGCCAATGCCGCCGACCGACCCCTTGGTCGCCGTTGTCGCCACGAGTTTCTTGATGGCCTGGATGCCCTCCATCTTGGAGTCGATATCGACTCCGGCGGCGGCATACGACGACTTCTTTTCCGGCACAGGAGCGGCGGCTTTGGGCGCCGCCTTCTTTTCGGTCTTCTTGTTGGTCATTGTCACGTTTCCCCAATGTTGTGGACATTTCCGGCGCTATGCCGAAAAACACTTCCCAATATTTTACCAAAATGGCCAAATATTGTCTAAACTGGCGAGGATTGAACCAGGATGAATCTGGATGGAACCCGTCCCCCGCCATCGCCACCTCCGCAATCATCGCGGCCAGGCCTGTTGCGTCACATATCCTCCAGCGACAGGGCCATAAACTGCGGGGAGCCGTCCTTGCGGCGGCCGGTCGCCTTCGCGAAGGCCTCGAATTTGTCCTTCAGCGCGGCAAGATCGATTCTCTTCCGATCACGCTTGACCTCGGCGACGAGCGTCGCCCCGTCGAGTTCGTTCTCGGCGATGAGGTCGATCTCGTTCTCCCCTTTGCGGTCCCACCAGTTGCCGACCTTCGACCACTCGCCCGACTCAACCAGCTTACAAGCGAAATAGTCTTCAAGCGCCTTTCCGCTGAAAACGGCGAAAGACGCAACGCCGAAGGCGTGTTTCACGAGCATCGTCTTCCCGACCCGGCGACGGCCCGTGATTACGGTGAACTGCGCCTTCGTGGCGCTTCGTTCGCGAATCGCCCTCAGCTTTTCGATTTTATCCTCTCGGTCGAAGAATTTCATGGTCTTGATTTCAGCAACGGTGGTTTCCGAAACAGCGGTTGCTGAAATTACACCACAATATCCTTCTCTACTTCAACAGATCCCTCGGCGCCTGGTAGTCGGCGTTGTCGAGACGGCAACAAGAACGTGCAGTAAACGCAGTTAACGCCATTAAAGTAATCGTACTTGACGGAAGCGGCCCTGAAGCATGCGCCAGGGATCGAGTCTCGCCGCCGTCCACAGGCCTTGACGATGACGCGGATCTCGCGGCCGTCCTTCTCCCCGACATCCACGACGCGAATATCGCACCAATTTTCCCCGCCTTTTTCCGTCATCTCCGCCGAAAGGCGACCTAAGATTTCCCCGGCATCCCAACAGACGTCGGCGACGATCGCAGACGGGACGGATCGCCCAGACAGGAAGCGGCCGATTTCATCCAGCACGGCGGAGACGGACGCCTTCCCGGTCTTCAAAGAGACGGCGTATTCCGGGAAGACATCCGTTTTCGGGGCGAGCGTGAACCAGTGGAGATTCCGGTCACGCCTCGAAATGTGAAACGACCATCCTGCCGTCAGGAGCAGGAGAAACATCAAGCCAAACGGTATGGACAGCCAGAAGCCGGACGGCAAAAACCAGGCCGCCAGACTTGCGGGCGCCAATATGAACACGATCAGTCCGCACTGCATGACCGTCGACGCAAGGCCATGGCCTTCGAGCGTGTAAATGCCGACGAGCACCATCAGCACGCACAGCGGCAGGAACATCAGGCAGAACTCCCACAACGGCGCGGCGGCCTTCGCAGCAAGCGCCGCGTCGGCGCCGAATACGGTTGCGAGAGCTTCGGGGAAAAGGAAAACCAGCGCGACGAAGGCAAACTGCGTCACGCCAAGAATGCGGAAGACGAGCTTCAGCAAAATGCGGTAGCCGACCATGTCCTTCTCGCCCCAAAGCGCACCGCCGATGCCGAGAACAGCGCCGGACATTCCATTGAAGACGAAGACATCGAGAATCAGCATCTGCATGCCAATGCCAAGGATGAACGCGGCATCCGCGCCGCCGATTTTCTGGACGAGGAGGTTGAGAACCAGGAGGACTGCCGCCAGGATTGTCGCCGCGATATCAAGCGGAATGCCGAGCTTGATGCTTTCCAACGTCATGCGGCCAAACCATCCGCGAGCCGGACGAACGAAGCCGATCATCTGCGAATCAGCACGGAAGAGCGGCGTCAAAGCCGCCGCCGCAGACGCCCCGCCAAGGAACATGGCGTAGGCGACGCCCTTCATTCCCAGGCCAAGGACACAGACGAAAAGCACGGTGAATGCCAGATTCACCAACAGCGCGGCCAGGGCGCCGCGGATGACAAGGCGCGGCTTGCCAATTGACTTCGCAAAGACGGAAAACGCAATGTAGATTCCCCCGGGCACACAGGAAAACACCACAGGGCCAAGATAAGACGCGAGATGCGGCAGCAATCGATCATCCTTGGTCAGGAGTTTCGCGATTTCACCGCTGAAGGCGAAAACCACCAGCGCAAAAAGCAGCGACAGGGTGGCTGAAACGAGAATTGCGGACGTAAACAGCCGCCGCACCTCCCCGTACTTCCGTTCGCCGACAGCCTTGGCGGCAAGAAGACCCGCCCCGAGGACAACGAAGAGCGGAGGAATCTTGATGAAGTTCAAAACCGGATAGGCCAGATTGACGGCGGAGACGGCATCAGGCCCTATTGCCTGCCCGACGATGATGCCGGAGGCGATTGAATTAAGCTTGCCAATGGCCGACGAGAGAACGGTGGCGACAAAGAACGTCCAAAACGAGCTGCTGATGATGTGCGCGTTCCTGTTCATTTTCCAACTGCGCCTCCGGCGCCTCCCCTCTCCTACATTACGGAAAGCAGGACCGTAGGCGCGATCGAGCGGGCGCCGTGGCGCGAGGCAAGGCCGGCGAGTTCGCCGTCGTTGGTGACGATGAGCATGTTTTGCGCGCCAGCCTCGGAAAGAAAGCGGGCTTGGTCCACGAGGACGCCGTCGGCCCGGTGTTCGCCCGTCCCGCCGGAATAGACGACCTGTACGTTGGGACTGGCCATCGACTCGGTGCGTTCCGGGCCGTCGAAGACAATGTAGGCCCTGAAGTTCGGGGCATTTTCGAGAAGTTGCACAACATCGTCGACAAGCCACTGGCGAGTCTGCGCCGTGGGCCAGCGGTGTTCGTTGGGGAGCCTGTAGCGCGACTGCAGCGCGAAGAGCGCGTTGTGGGCGTCGACAAGCAGGATTGCGGGCAGTTTCCCGGCAAGCGCCTGCATGAAGAGACCCGTGGGCGTCGAGAGTTCGCCGTCCTTGGGCACCAGGTTCTCAAACCCCTGCATGTGGAGCTCGGTGTAGCGGCGGCGGAT
>JAZQOA010000031.1:0-6099 GCA_045627605.1 Kiritimatiellia bacterium
CCCGGTCTACTATCCCGCCGAAAGGCGGCGCCGGCAGAGGCTCGCCCGCGAACGCCGCAAGATCAGGCAGCGGCGCACGGTCAACGCCTGCCCGACGAAGGAGGCGCTCGAAGAGCAGTTCGCCCGGGCGAAGACATCGCCCCGCGAGATGATCCGCTTCGGCTCGATGGTCTGCGACCTGGAGTGCCATGTGGACAACGGCCTCGGTCGCGACGAGTGCGGGGAGATTGTCGGGCGCAAGCCCGGCATCCGGGGCTGGCTCAACGAGAACTGCCCTCGGCTTGGCGTGAAGTACAAGACCGTGATGCGCTACAAGGCGATGGCGGAGAAGCTGAAGCAGGCGGTGGGGGTGGGGGATCCCATCCCCGCCGCCGTGCTGTCCGAGACCGATGAGAACACGGTGCGGAACTTCTTGTCGGGGATGGCGCGGCGGGCGCTGGGAATTTCACCGTGGGAGATGGCGGCGGCGTGGGGCAGGGCGCAGGACTTTTTCAGGGCCTGCGGCAGGTGCCAGACCGATGTGATCGCGCAGCTCGACTTGAGGCTCGCCCCGGAGTTCGCCCCTTCGGGATGGTCGATGAAGGCTGTCGGCGAAGCGGACATGTCTGAACGAGGACCGGCTTAATGTCGCGATGATTGAGTTGTCTCCATCTGGTGTCCAGTTATGATGCGGGATGGCTTTTTTGTGAGTTGATGAAAGGAGTTCGGGATGTTGATTTTCAAAAACAAGGGTTCTGCGGTGTTGTGCGGGGGACTGGCAATGGGATTTGCGCTTGCTACGGGCGAGGTGCTGGCTGAACGGCCGTGGGTTATTGAGAACGAGGATAATGACCACTATTTCTATGGCGACGCCTCAAAGGCGACGAAAGCGTCTCTTGAGGCGTATGTCGACACTTTGCTTGAAGGCGGCTATGTCACGCACATTTTCTGGTGTGTGAACGGCCAGCGCCCAAATTACGATTCGAAAGTTTGCGAACCGATATGGGCGGCCCTTGAAGACAGCGAGGTTCAATGGGGCTACTGCAGCAAGGACTGGCCGACGAACGCCAAATTGATGCACGATGCCGGAATCGACCCTTATGCGGTTTGGATTGCGCGAACACGCGAACTGGGCGCCTCGCCTTGGGTTTCAGTGCGGATGAACGACAACCACGACGGGTGGCTTCCCCACGGCGCAAGGGTGGCCGACTTCTACAAGAAGCATCCCGAATGGCGCATGATGCCTGACTACCGTGGCGGACAGTGGTGGCCCTACGCGCTGGATTTCGCACATCCAGAAGTCCGCGACTACACGCTTGCGCTTGTCCGTGAGATTGCCGGGCGGTACGACGCCGACGGCATTGAACTCGACTTTCTCAGATGCGAAACCTATTTGCACGATGGGAGCAGAAATGCGCCAATCATGACGGAGTTCATCCGCAAATGCCGCGAGTGCGTAGAGACGGCGGGAAAGCGGCGGAACCGCAAGATGCTTCTTGCAATCCGCGTCGAACCGACCGTTGCCCTGGCGCTTGAACATGGTTTCGATGTTGTTGAAATTGCCAAATCAGGACTTGTCGATGTCGTCATTCCATGCAATTCCTCGCCCGCGCAGCATTGGGACATTCCCGTTGATGAATGGAAGCGCTTGATTCACGCCGTCGCCCCCCAGGTCAGGGTGGTTGCCGGAACGACCGCCGGCTACGGGGGCAAGGGGCGCTGGCACGATGCCGCCTCGCTTCGCGCCTGGGCCGCGTCGATGCTTGCGGCGGGCGTAGGCGATCTTTACTTCTTCAATCTCCATTGGTCGCGCGAGGATGTGCGCCGGGCAATCCATCCCGGTGCCTGTACGTCGCCCGAAAACACGAAGAAGGGGCCGCGTTCCTTTCTCGTTGATTCGGTGGGCGCGTCATTCCCAGCGTCACTTGCCGAACATCGCGTTTTCCACCGTCGGTTGCCGAACGAGGTCAAGGCGGATGCCTCCGTTTCCGTTTTGCTTGGACTTTCCGGCGGACAGGATCTTCCCGCATTGGTTTTGCTCAATGGCGTCAAGGCGCTCTCAATTTCAGCCTCGTCGCCCGCAACGGGCCGGGAGGCGCTCTGCACATTCCCGATTTCGGCCATCAAAGGCGGCGACAATGAAATCATCCTCGAACCTGTTGTCAATTCAAGGACGAAGGTGGATTGGGTTGCGCTTGGCCTTGACCTTTGATTTTCCCCGGAGTTGCAGGGTAAACAAAAAAAGACGCATGGCGAATAGCCATGCGCTTTGAAAAATGGAGCCAACTCAGGGATTCGGACCCAGGACCTGCGCATTACGAATGCGCTGCTCTACCAGCTGAGCTAAGTTGGCTCTTGAAAAGAACAAGTAATATAATACCAAAAACAAATCCGTTTTGCAAAGAATTTTTGCAAACGCCATAAACGTCACAAAGCGTCTGCTTGGAAGAGCAGACCGTCCGCGACGCGCCGGGCGGTTTCCGCGCCGGCGAGTTTTCGCACGAGCGCGACGCCAAAGGCCATGGCCGTTCCCGGGCCCCTCGAGGTAAGGAGGTTGCCGTCTTCGACGACGGCGGTGCCATCGGTGTAGTTCGGTGCGCCGACATCTCCCTCGCACGACGGGTAGCAGGTGTAGCGCCTGTCGCCGATGACGCCTGCCGCGCCCAGCACGATCGGCGCCGCGCAGATGGCCGCCACGCATTTTCCGGCGGCGTTCATTTCGCGCAGCAAGTCCGCGACGCGGTCGTCGGCGCGGAGGTTGCGCATCCCCAGCGCCCCGCCGGGAAGGACGACGGCGTCGAATGATGCGGCGTCGGGGACGTCGTCAAGCGCGACGTCCGCCGCGAGCGTCATGCCGCGCGATCCCGGCACGAAGAGATCGCCGGAAAGCGTCGCCACGACGACGTCGATTCCGCCGCGTCGCATGACGTCGATGGCCGAGACGGCCTCTATTTCCTCAAAGCCTTCCGCAAGCAGTACCAATGCCCTTGACATTTGCAATTTCCTTTCGATGCTGTGTTTGTGGCGTTCTTGGTCAGAGGATGCCGCGCCCGCCCGGCGCGATTACGCCTTTTTTCGCGGGGCGTCCGCGAAGGTCAAAGCCCTGCGCCGCCTTGACTTGCGCCGCCGACATGTTGAGGACGTGCACGGTGCCGTTGAAACCGGCGGCCGCTTCGCCGAGGTGGCATTCGTCGACGAGGATTACGATTCGTTCGCCGCCGCGCGTCACCGAAAGGTAAGTCGGGAGCGCACCGCCAAAACGCACTTGCCAGCGGCCCTTCGAGAAGGTGGCGAGATGGTCGAGGTAGAAGCCGAGGTAGTGCGAGACGATTGCCTTGTGTGGCTTGGCGAGTTGGGCGAGGTCCATCGAGATCATCGGGACGGCGGAGAGCGAGGCGATCATGTGGCGGGCGACGATGACGTCGAGTTCGTCCTGCCTCCAGTAAAGCGGGTCGGCGTGGACCGGCACCTTGTCGCCCGCGACAACTCTTATCGCGGCGAGCTTGGCGATGTTGCGGAGGTAGTCGAAGGGAACGTCGCCCGCGCGGAACTGCGTGCCGTAGTCGAGCATCTGCGGCGTGGCGTAGCGCTGGCGGAATTCGATGAGTGCGTTGTCGCCGGCGCATTTGCGGATTGTCGCGGACAGCTTCTTGATGAAGTCGAGCGAATGGCGCCCGACAGGCTTGTCGACGCTGCCTTGGGCGACGTCGAGGAAGTCTACCTTGAGTCCGTCGAGACCGAGGTCGCGGACGAGCTTTCCCATCCGCGCGATGACCTGGCCGGAGATGTCTTTCTTTTCGAGGTTGAAGATGAAGGTGCCCCACGCCGAGGCGATGTCCCGGTCGTCCTTGCCGAGCGACTTGTAGAACTTGCTGTTCTTGAAGCAGAAGTAGGGCGCCACCCAAAGCAGGTACTTGAGCCCGAGCGACTGGGCGTAGGCGACATGCGCCTTGAAGCCCGGAAGTTTCCTCTCAGAGAGTTCCCAGTCGCCAATGTCGTCGTACCAGGTGCCGATGGTCTGCGGCGAGACGCGCTTCTTCTCGTCGTAGCACCAGCCGTCGTCAACGATGAAGGTGCCGCAGCCGAGTTCCGCCGCAAGACGGGCGTTTTCGTCGAGGAACTCGTTGGTGAGCCAGGCATGGGCGGCGTACCAGGTGCAGTAAACGGGTTTCCAGGCTCCTTCGGGAAAACGGGGGAGCCCTTGCGGGCGCAGCGTTTTCATCGCCCGGGAGATGGCCTGCGTCCAGTGCCCGGCGCGAGTGTCGGCGTAGCATGTGACGGTTGATTTCGCGTCCGTGACGGCGAACGTCCATGTGATGTCGTAGGTGCAATTCTGCTGGTTCATCTGGGCGACGCAAGTGAAGTCGTCGACGAGATTGTCGAAAAAGAGCGTGCAGCAGTTGGCGCCTGACTGGCTGAAGAAGCAGAGCAGAGGGTAGTTGCGGCTGGAATAGCCGTCGAAGGAGATTGTCCAGTCAAGGCGCGGGACGGGACCGTCTGTAGTGTCGGCGTCGAAATAGCCGGCCATATCGCGGATCGGCACAGACATCTTTGCCGAAAACTTCCCTCCGGCCTTTTTGAGAACGGCGGGGCCGATGGCGAAAGCTCCCTTGCAATCGCCTGCGGCGATTTTCGCCCCGCTTGCTGAAAACACTCTGATATCCATGATTGAACTTGCTCCTTTGCCTTTCGTTATGGCGCAATTTAGTTGCCGCCGAGACCGGGCGCGGTTAAGGTTTTCACGCCGGCGACATCGTGGAGGACGAGGATGGCGAATTCCGCGGGGGCGAAGTCGGAATCTGTCGAGACCGAGGCGTAGTCGAATGCGCCGCGGAGGTCGGTGTAGCCGTCCTTGTGGAACCTGACTTCGCGTCCGTAGCCGTCCTTGGCGTAAACCTTGACGTAGGTGCCTGGCAAGGCCTTTCCGGCGGCATCGCGGACACGGAGCTGCCCGTATTCTTTCGCGACCTGGACGTCGAGCATGCCGTGCGTCGCCTCAAGACGTGCCGTTGCGCGTCCATCCGCGCCCGCCGCCTCGACGACGAGGTTGGTCTTGCGGAGCGCCTCCGGCAGCTGGACGTGCGTTTCCCTGCCGTCCGCAAGCTTGACTTCCTGCTCCCAGGCCGGGCGGAGGTAGGTCGTGGCATTGCCGTCGGCCGTCGTGCCGAAGGGATTCTTCGAGAAGCCGATCTCGACATCGACCGGGTAGGCGCGGAGACTGCACGACGCGAGGTTGCGCGAGGTGACGACGATTTCGTCGGTCGCCCCGTTTTTCGAGGCGGCGGCAAGCGAGAGCGATGGCGCGAGGGCTGCCTCGTCACGGGCATGTTCGTCGAATCGCGAGGGCTTTCCGGCGATTTCGTCGGCCTGGGCGATGATTTCGCGGAAGCGGTCGCGCCAGAGCGGGACGGGGTAGTCGCGGTAGGGTTCGGCGATTTTGCGTCCGTCTTCAGGCTGGCCCTTGCAGAAGTCAAGGTAGGCGACGAGGTAGTCAAGCTGCATCTTCGTCGCGACATCCGCGGGCTTGACGAAAGCGGCCTGCGCCTCCGCCTCGGCGACACGGTCCTGCGCGAGGAGGAAGACCGCCGCGAGGAGCCGGTCCTTCGCGCTGGGCGCGGGCTTCGCGGCGAGGATGTCGAGGAAGGCGCGGTATTCCGCCGCGAAGTCGTTGTTGGCGATGGTCGGGGCTCCGGCGATGGCGTGGGCGCGGGCGTTGATGAGCGGCCAGTACTCGCGGTGCTCGAAGAGGTCTGTTTCCTCGGGCTCGACCGCGACGAGCGCGGTCTTGAAATACGGGCCGAGGGCGTTCGCCACCTTTCTGAGCGTGTCGCGGCGGGCGAGCATCTGCTTGATGCGCGGCACGGCGGCCGCCTTCGCGTCGCGGAGTGTGCAGGCCCAGAGGGTGTCGGAGAAGAAGCCGCGCGTATCGAGAATTTCGTAGGCCTTGGCGCGGAAGGCGGCGTCCCTCATGCGCCAGCCCATCTTTGCGATGTCGAAGGCCGGCGACTCGAGGTTTGCCGCGCGGATGAAGTCGAGCACCTCTTCGGGCGTGCCATTTTGCGAGACGTAGCCCCAGCTGGCCTTGTCGATTTTCGTCGCCTTGGGGACGACGTTGCAGGC
>JAZQOA010000032.1:0-18216 GCA_045627605.1 Kiritimatiellia bacterium
CACCGAGGGCGACTACGACATCGGCCTCTGGCGCGTCATCGCCCCGAAACCTGTCGTCATCGCGCCGAACATCGACTACAACATGACCTCGAACACGAGGTGGGTGCTGGACTTCAAGCCGGAGACCGACGCCGGCTTCGCGTCGTCCTTCTACCAGCAGGGGGCCGACACCATCTACTTCTACAACCACTTCGCCACCCTGTCGGTGCGCAAGCCTTTCGCTCGCGAGTTTTTTACGGTGGCGGCCGACCGCCACGCCGTCGCAGTCCGCCCGCGCCGCCATGTCGTCACGCGCCACGACCCCAACGGCGAGGGCCGGTTCCCGCAGCCGTGCTATCCGCTGGAAATCTGGCCGGGCTGTTGCAACGGCGGCGTCAAGGTCAACGCCGGCGAGGAGACTGCGGGCCGCAGGGCGCGGATTGTCATCGGCGCCACGGTGCCGCTCGACATCGACGTGCTCCTCAATACCGGGCGCTGCCCGCTTCTGCCGCCTGAGGCGGAGCTGCCCGAAGTCCCGCGCCGCAAGGACGAGGAATCCTTCTACGTGCAGGCCGAGGTCTCGGCCGGACTCCTCCACGACGGCTGGAACGCCGTCGAAATCTTCAACAAGGACGCCTCCCACACGATCAAGGCGCACGAATTGATCTGGATGGAAATCGTCATCGACAAAGCAGGGGAAAGACAATGAAAAAAGCGCTTCTCATCGCCGGCGCCGGGACGCTTGGCGGCTCGACCTATCCGCAGCTCCTCATGCGCGGCTACAATGTGGACATCGTTTCGCTCGATGACTTCGCCTCGGTCTCGCCAAGACTCCGTTTCATCAGGGCGCTGGCAGACTACGCCTTTCTCGAAAGGCACTTCGCGGAAAACCCGCATTACGACGCGATCGTCGACTTCGTCCACACCCCCGGCGTCCCGGAGCTCCAACGCCGCATCGACCTCGTCCTGGAGCATACGGACCAGTTTGTCTTTCTCTCCAGCTACCGCACCTACGCCGATTGCGACGCCGTCGTCACGGAGTCGTCGCCGCAGTGGCTCGACGTCACGAAAGACCCGAAGTTCCTCGCCGAAGACACCTACGCGATCCCGAAGGCGAAGGGCGAGCGCCACCTGCGCGCGAAAAACCGGCGCAACTGGACGATTATCCGTCCGCTTATCTCCTTCACGCACTACCGTCTTGACCTCGTGACGGTTGGTGGCTACGCCATGCTCTACCGGGCGCCGGCGGGGAAGAAGATCCTCCTTCCCGCGGAATGCCGCGACAAGATCGCCGGTGTCGGCTGGGGCGGGAATGTCGGACGTGAAATCGCCGCGCTCATCGGCAATGACGACGCGCTTGGCGAGGCCTTCACGCTTGGCTCGGGCGAGGAAATCACGTGGGGCGACGTCGCGTCGTACTACGGGGAGTTCGCCGGCGCGGAATTCGTCTGGGTGCCGGTCGAGGACTACCTTGAGACCGCCACCACCAACACGTACATGGAGCGGCAAATGATCTACACCGACAGGATGCTCAGCCGCAAGGTCGACCTCTCGAAGGTGTTTCGCGTGACGGGCCTTGATCCCGCCACCTTCATGAAGTGCCGTGACGCCGTCGCCTACGAACTCGCCTTTCTCTCCGAACGGCCCGACATCGTCCGCCGTTTTGACACGCCCTGCCGCCACGTCATCGATGACAAGATCGACGCCTATCTTGCCGCCCACGGACTGTAGGGACTGCCCCCCTTGTTCCTTTTTTCGGAGATTTCTTCTATAATTACTTGTTGCGTTTTGACAGGGGCGGAAGCCGCGCAGTGACCCGGCAACCGCCTTGTTTCTTGCACTTTAGGAGACTATCAATGGCAAACATCGACCCCACCAAGATGAAGGACTGGGAAATCGCCGCGGCGATTGAGCCCACGCTTAAGCCCATCACGACAATCGCCAGGGATTTCGGCCTCGAAGGCGACGAGGTAATCCCCATGGGCGAGTATGTCGCGAAGGTCAACCCCGTGCCGTTGTTCAAGCGCATTCCCGACTGCAAGGCCAAGTACATCGATGTCACAGCCATTAATCCGACCCCATTTGGCGAGGGCAAGACGACGACGACGCTCGGCCTTGTCCAGGGGCTTGGCGCCATTGGCAAGAATGTCTGCGGCGCGATTCGCCAACCTTCGAGCGGCCCGACTTTCAATCTCAAGGGGTCGGCGGCCGGCGGTGGCCTTTCGCAGTGCCTGCCGCTGGCGCCGTTCTCGCTTGGCCTCACCGGCGACATTGACTGCGTGACCAACGCCAACAACCTCGCCATGGTCGCGCTGACCGCCCGCATGCAGCACGAGCGCAACTATGACGACGCCCGGTTGGCGAAGACCGGCATGCGCCGTCTCGACATCGATCCCGCCCGCATCCAGATGCGCTGGGCGATGGACTTCTGCGCGCAGTCGCTTCGCAACATCGTGATTGGCCGCGGTGGCAAGATGGACGGCTTCGAGATGGAGTCGGGCTTTTACATCTCCGTCGCGAGCGAGGTGATGGCGATTCTCGCCGTCGCCCGCGACCTCAAGGATCTTCGCGAGCGGATGGCGCGTGTCGTCGTCGCCCGCGACAAGTCGGGCCGCCCGATTACCACCGCCGACCTCGAGGTCGATGGCGCGATGACCGCCTGGATGGTGCGTGCCCTGCAGCCCAACCTCATGCAGTCCGCCGAAGGCCAGCCGATGCTCGTCCACGCGGGGCCGTTTGCGAATCTCGCCGTCGGGCAGAGCTCGGTGATCGCCGATCTCGTTGGCTGCCGCCTGGCCGACTACCATGTCACGGAGAGCGGCTTCGGCGCCGACATCGGTTTCGAGAAGTTCTGGAACATCAAGTGCCGCGCCTCCGGGCTCAAGCCCTCGGCCGTGGTGCTGATCGCGACCATCCGCGCCCTCAAGCTCCACGGCGGCGGCCCCGCGGTCAAGCCCGGCATGGAGCTTCCGGCGGAATACACGACCAACAATCCCGGGCTCGTCGAAAAGGGCTGCGAGAACCTCGCCGCGCATATCGAGATCATCCGGAAGAGCGGCGTGAGCCCCGTCGTCTGCCTCAACGCCTTCACGAAGGACACGAAGGACGAGATCGAGGTCGTCCGCCGCGCGGCCGAGGCCGCCGGGGCGCGCTTTGCGATCTCCGACCACTGGGCGAAGGGTGGCGAGGGCGCCAAGGAACTGGCCGAGGCCGTCGTCGACGCCTGCAACGACAAGGTGGATTTCCACTACCTTTCGGACGACGCCGACGAAATGGACGACCGAATCGATCGTCTCGCCCGCGAAGTTTACGGTGCGGACGGTGTCGAATATTCCGACCAGGCGCAAGTCGAGCTTGCCACGCTTATGGCCGATCCCGCGACGGCGCACCTGCCCGTCTGCATGGCCAAGACGCAATACTCGCTGTCGCACGACCCGGCGTTGCTGGGCCGTCCGCGCGGTTGGAAGCTCCCGATCCGCTCGATCATGAGCTACTGCGGCGCCGGGTGGGTTGTTCCCGTCTGCGGCGACATCAAGCTCATGCCGGGTACGACCTCGAACCCCGCCTTCCGCCGCATCGATGTCGATACGGCGACGGGTTCGGTTTACGGCATCATGTAGCGGCGTGCCTCGGCATCACGTTTCCGATCGACAACCTTCCCAATCTCCAAGCATCGGTAAGAAAAAATGACGGAAAAGACAAAGGGATGCGCCCTCGGATGTCTGCTCTCAGTATTCATTCTTGTCGTTGTCAATGCCGGCATGGCTTTGCTGGGATACTTCCTGGTCAAGGATGCGGCTGACGGCCTCGGCAAGGAATTCCCATGGGCGAAGTGCCATGGCGGTTCATCCGGGACCGAACTTGGCGGCGTCGATGAATTCCCCGCGTTTGACGAAGTGTGGTCCACGGGCAGCGAAGAAGGCGAAAAATTCGTCCGCATCGCCATCAATGGCGTCATCGACTTGTCGGCGGGGGGCGGCACCTTCCTTGAGGACGGCGCGGGAACCGCCGCGTTTGCGCTCGACGCCATCAAGGCCGCGGCGAACGACGACGAGGTAAAGGGTATCATCCTTGAGATCGACTCCCCCGGCGGCGGCGTGACCGACAGCGACATCATCTACAATGAGCTCTGCAAGTTCAAGGCCTCGGCAGAGGGGCGGGTGGTGTTCGTCTTGGCGGGCGACCTTTGCGCTTCCGGAGGGTATTACATTTCCGCTGCGGCGGACTACGTGATGGCGCATCCGACGACGATGCTCGGGTCGATCGGCGTCATCATGCCCGGTATGAACTTCAAGCCGCTTGCAGACAAACTTGGCGTGAGCGAGGACTCTGTCTCGTCCGGCGCCAACAAGAGGCTCGGAGTGCTTGGCGACATGTCGGACTCCGAGCGGGCGATGCGCCAGGCGATTGTCGACGACATGCATGCGCGTTTTGTCGGTCTTGTCGCCAAGGGGCGCAACCTTCCGGAAGAGAAGGTGCGCGAGATTGCGGACGGCAGCGTCTTCTCCGCGGCCAAGGCCAGGGCACTTGGCTTGGTGGATGGCGTCGGCTACTATGACGATGCCATCGCCGAGCTCAAGAAGCTTGCAGGCGTGGAGGAGGTCTACGTCGTGCGCTACGAGGATCCCGAATCGATCAAGGGCTTCAAGGGACTGCGCAAATTGTTTGGCCAGGCTGTGATCGGTACCCTGTCCGAAGCCTCCACGCCTCGCCGGGAATTTCGCCTTGCCCATTAGGGACCGGCAGTGTGTTGGACGGCCATTATCCCGGTGCGAAAATTGAATTTGTCCGGTCAGTCCGATTTTCCCTTGCGAAAGGTGGCACAGGGGCTTTGCGTGCTTCTGCAAGTCGTGTTTCTGGCCGGATGCGGCCGGAAAGACGCCGTGCCGCTTGTCCGCCCCGAATTTCATGCCCGCGAAATCGCCGAGCGCCTTTGCGCACTTGGCCCGCGCGATGCGATGACGCCGGGGGCGGCTGCCGCCGCGGAGTGGATCGCCGATGAACTCCGCTACATGGGGTTCAAGCCCGTCGTCGATGAATTCAACGATCCCGGCGAGAACGGAACGCGGCGGATCTTCCGCAACGTCATCGCCACCCTTCCTGGAAGCGGTTCCCGGCATTTCCTTTTGCTTTCGCACTACGACACCAAGTCTGGGCTTGCGGATGATTTCATCGGCGCCAATGACGGCGGTTCATCGACGGCGTTGCTTCTGGCGCTGGCGAAATGGTACAGGGACAATCCCGCGGAGGCTACGCTGTCGTTCGCTTTTCTCGATGGCGAGGAGTGCGTGACGGAATACGGCCGCTACGACGGGCTCCACGGCAGCCGCCACCTGGCGGGACGCCTCAAGACCTCCGGCACGCGGCTGGATGGCGTAATCTTGCTCGACATGGTTGGCGACGGCAATCTCTCGCTTACGATTCCCGCCAACTGCAACCGCAAGATGGTCGCCGCGCTCCGCCAGGCCGCCAACGCCCTGGAGGTTGGCATGCGCATGGAGGAGGAGAACTTCGAGATGATCGACGACCACGACCCCTTCCACAAGCTCGGCTACCCGGCGCTCGACATCATCGACTTCGAGTATGGCTCGCGGCCCGGTCTCAACGACTACTGGCACACGCCTGAAGACACGGTGGACAAGCTTTCAGACGCGACGCTCGACACCGTTGGCGCCCTCGTCATCGGGACGCTTTCGCGACTTTAAGGTGTGCTGGCGAGCGCAGTGCCGCTACTAATCGCGGCTTTCTTGCCACAAACTGCTTCCATTGCGAGCGGGGCAAGTTCTCCTGTTGCGTTGTAGCCCCAGAATACCAGCCCTTTACGAGCGCGTTTACGCTGTTCTTCGAGGACGGCGCAATAGAGTTTGTGCGAATCGTGATCGTACTGCGCCGAGATTCCCTGCCGAATACGATAAATTTCGTCCATGGGCGACTCGTGAATTTAAGTCGTCATAGCTGGCATCCTCCATGAAGCAAATGCGGCGTGACTCGTTTGAGCCCCGCCGCATTTGCCTGTGCCGGTTTCTTTAGGTTAGGCGATGTGTTTCTTCAGGAACTCGACGGCTTTCGTGATGTCCGCGATCGGGTCGGCCCCGACTTCGCGCTCGATGGTGAGGAAGCCGTGGAAGCCGATGGCGTCAAGTGCCGCGAGGTACTCGGGCCACGGCACGCCGCCTTCGCCCAGCGGGACCTCAAGCCAGCGACGCCCGTCCTTCAGCGGATTGAGCTGGATGCCGTCTTTGGCGTGGGTGTGGACGATGTACTTGGCGAGCGTGTGGACTGCTGCGACGGGATCGTCGGCCGAGCACATGACGAGGTTGGCGGGATCGAGGTTGACGCCGAGACCCGACGAGTCGATGTCGTCGAGGAACTGCTTGAGAATCGGCGCCTTTTCGGGCCCGGTCTCGACAGCGAAGGTCACCTTTTTCGTGGCGGCATAGTCCGCGAGTTCGCGACAGGCCTTGAGCATGACCTGGTAGGTCGGGTTGTCGCGGTCGGGCGGAACGGTGCCGACATGGGTCGTGACAACGTTTGTGCCGAGATCGACGGCAAGGTCGACGATCGCCTTCGATATCTCAAGCGTCTCGGGGTTCTGCTGCTCGTTGGCGAAGCCGCGGCCCGTATCGCCGCAGAGTGCCGAGATCTTGATTCCGAGGCTGTCGACGAGGCGGCAGAGCTCAAGGCGCTTCGCCTTGTCCATCTTGGGCGAAATTTCGCCATCAAGGGCGTAAATTTGGACGCCCCCCGCGCCGATTTCGGCGGCCTTGCGGATGCCGTCGAAAGGCGGCAGTCTGAAGCCGTGCGACATGACACCTATTTTGAAGTCCATTTTTTCTCCTTGTGTTTTCTGGGTTGCCTCCCCTTTGGGGAAGGTTGTTGTTGTTCGCGGACAACCGCGAAATCGAGTTTGCGCGCGTTGAAGTCGACGCGCGCCACATGCACTTTGAGCCGGGTGCCGAGCGCGAATCGCCGCCCGTCCACGGCCAGCGATTCGTCGCCCGCGTTGAAGCGGACGAACTTGTCGGAAATCGCCGAGATGTGGATGAGTCCGCCGACCATGAGCTCCGGCAGGTCGACGAAGAGCCCGAATGACGTCACCTTGGCGACGACGGCTTCGTACTCCTCGACCTTGCGGTCGTCGATCTGCTGCTGCAGGAAACGGTATTTTTTGATTTCGAGAAGTGTGCGTTCGGCCTCGTCGGCGCGTTGCTCCGTCTCGGTGCAGGCTGCGGCGACATTCTTGAGATAGGCCTCGGAAAAGGCGGGGTCGTTGCGTCGCGCGAGGAAGTCCGCGAGCTGGCGGTGCAGGACGAGGTCGGGGTAGCGGCGGATGGGCGAGGTGAAGTGCGAGTAGAAATGTTTGGCAAGGCCGAAGTGCCCCGTCGCCTCGGCGGAGTAGAGCGCTCGCTTCATGCTGCGGAGGATCATCGTGTGGGCTTCGGCGCGAAGCGGGTGCTCGGCGATGGAGGCGATGAACCGCGAGAGGTTTTCCGGCTTGGTGATGTCACCGGGCCGCAGACCGAGGGTGCGCAGGCTGATCGTGAGGTCGGCGATCTTCGTGGGGTCCGGCGCCTCGTGGAGGCGGGCGATGATTTTACGCCCGCGCGAGGCGAGTTCCGCCGCGACTGCCTCGTTGGCCGCCACCATGCATTCCTCGATCATCTGGTGCGAGACGTCGTATTCCTCGACTTCAAAGCCGGTCATGCGGCCGTTTTCGTCGATGACGGGGCGGCATTCGGGGACGTCGAGGTCGAGCGCACCGCGTTTCATGCGGGCGGCGCGCAGCCGGAGCGCCAATTCCGTCGCGCCCTTGAGAAGCGATTGCGCCGGTTTCGGCACCTTGTCCATCCCCTCTGGCGGACGGTCCTCGATGATGGCGAGCGCCTGTCCGTAGTTGAGGCGGAGCTTTGAGCGGATGATGCTTTTAGCGAAGGCGCGTTTTGTCACGTTCCCGTTTTTATCGAAGGTCAGGAAGACCGAGAAGCTGAGACGGTCTTCGTGCGGACGCAGCGAACAGACGCCGTTGCAGAGTTGCTCGGGGAGCATCGGGATGACTTTGTCCGCGAGGTAAATGCTGTTGCCGCGACGCGCGGCTTCGGCGTCGAGTGCCGAGCCGGGGCGGACGAAGTGCGAGACGTCGGCGATGTGTACGCCGAGCTCGCAGGAACCGTCCTTGTTCTTCGTGAAGGAGAGCGCGTCGTCGAAGTCGCGCGAGGTGGCGGGATCGACGGTGAGGATGTATTTCTTGCGGAGGTCGAGGCGTTCGCCCGGGGTTTCAAGGAGTCTCCCGACGTCCGTTGCCTCGGCCAGGGCGTTGCGCGGGAATTCGCCGGGGAGTTCGTATTGGCGGCAGACGACTTCAGTGTCGAGCGAAGGGTTGTCGGCCGGGCCGATGACATCGACGATTTCGCCTTCCGGGAGGTCGTGCGGGTCGTTGCCGTTCTTGAAACGCACGACGACGCGGTCGCCGTTTTTCGCGCCCGGGGCGGAGGCCACGGGGATGTCGCGGGGATAGGCCGGGTCTATGGGCACGACGAAGCGGTTGTTGCCGGAGACGAAAAGCGTGCCGCAGATGATCTTCTCGGAGCGCGAGACGATCTTGACGATCCGTCCCGACTCGGCGTCATGACCGACCTTCACGGGGCGGACCAGGACGATGTCGCCCGGCATTGCGTCCATCGTGTCGCCCGGCGCGATGCGGAGGGTGCGGCCATGTTCGGGGTCAGAGACGAAGCCGGCGCCGGAACGGACCATTTCAAGCCGGCCCTCGATCATGTCCCCGCCCTGCGCGAGCGTAAAAGCCCCGCGAGGACCGACGTGGAGGATGCCGCTTCTCGCCAGGTCGTCGAGCGCCGCCCTGAGAATTTTCAGGCGTCCGCCATGGTAGCCCAGGATGTCGCCGATTTCCCTTGCGGACCATTTCCGCCCGGATTCTGATTCGAGCAAGTAGCGTATTTGCTCAATGAGTTCTTCTTTGTCTTGCATTTTGTTCTTCATGTTTTTACCCTTTCATAAATTGCCCTCGAAATCGTAGCGGGAGGAAACGGAATCAGGGCTCCTCCCTCCACCGGAGCACGCGCCAGATTTTGCCGTCGGAATAGACGATCGCCCAGATGCGTTTGGTGACGCGGCCGACCTGCCCGACGGAGGTGATGCGGAATATCTGCGATTTGGTCGTGATGTTTTCGAAAAAGGCGTTGTCGTCGACGATGTCTTCAAGTCGGCGCCGGGCGTCTCCTGTGTCGCGGAAGGCGCCGTTGGTCTCCTCGTCGTCGGTCGTGGCGTAGGAGTCGTTGGCGCGTTCCTCGAAGATGGCGTTGGCTTCAAGATCCGAGGGGACGCCTGGCAGGGTGAGCAGGATGGTGCGCCCAATGGCGTCGTCCTTGAGTGCGTTGAGGTTGACTTTGCCATCGCCGTAGGTCGTCATGATCTTCTCGATGCCGTTTGTGATGAAAAACTGCCTTTCCTTTGGATCCTCGGGATTGAAGACGCCGCCGGTGAGGATGGCGGGGTGTTCGTGGAAGCCCTTGACGAGGAGGAGCTCGCGGACGGTGTCGAGCGGCGCGTTGGCCGCCGTGTAGGGCTTTTCGAGGTCGTTGTAGTAGTCGTCTGTTTCGCCGCCGTTTTCACGCGGCATGTCGTCGGCGTCCGTCCAGTCGAAGTAGGAGTCGATCAGCTCCGGCCAGTATTCCTCCGGGACGTTGATGGCGGTGAAGATGCGCTCCCAGTCCTCTTCCGTGAGCTTGTTGATGTTGCGGAGCGAATCTTCCGGCTCGATGTCGACGCGGATGGTGCCGGCGTCCTCGTCGACGTTGCCTTCGGCGTCGTGGAACTGGTAGTTGAGCGTGACGGATTTCCCAAGCCGGAGGTCGTTGGCCGCCTCGTATTGCGGGTCTTCCAGCTTCTCGTCGTCGTTTTCCGTGCCGGAAATGCTTGTGCTGTGGTCAAGGTAGGATTTTGCAAGCTCCATCCCTGAATTGGCGAGGGTCTCGACCTTGAGCTTCTTGCGCGAGAAGGAAATCACCTTGCCTTCGAGATGGGCGTCGAAGGCGAACGACACGACGATGACGGAAAGCATTCCGATGATCCACAGGACGAGGATCAGAGCGGAGCCTTTTTTGCCTGTCGGTTCAAACTGCATCAGTATTGCTTTTCGTATTCACCCTTGCCGAGGCGCTTGAGCTTCGTGAAGCCCGCGGCCTTGGCACGGTCGTCGAGCGATGAGGCCGAACGGCCGAGCGAGGGGGCGGAAATCACCCGTGCGACGGGCGCCTGGCACTTGGGGCACTTGTCGATGTGCGGGTCTGAAATCTTCTGCATTAGCTCGAAGCCGTTTTTGCAGAAGTCGCACGAAGCTGTTTCAGGATTGCGGGCTGTGTATTCGTAAATTGGCATTTCAAATGTTGGCTTATGGCCGTCTATCGCGGGGATTTCCCATGGCGCGGGCATTGGCGAGGTTGGCGAGGTAGAGCACGACGAGCAACGCCACGACGCCCATGTTGCCCAGCCCGAGTTTTTCCGAGACGAAAATCGCAAGTTGGTTTCCGGCGAGTCCGGCGAAACCCCAGGCCGAGAGTACGGCGCCATGGATCTTCGAGATGTTGGTCATGCCGAAGTGGTCCGAGAGGATGGCGGGGATGACGGAGAAGCCCGCGCCGTAGCAGGCGTTGATGACGAGCAGGGCGAGGCCGATCATCGGCGGCCAGAAGCTGAGCGTCATGATGCCGGCGGAGATGCCGAGGATGAAGAGCAGAATGTTGATGCGGTGCGCCAGCCGGTCGCTCCACCAGGCGAAGAGAAAGCGACCGCCGCCATTCATGAGCCCGCAGAGCGCGATGATGGCGGTAATCAAGCCCTCGGAATAGCCGACCGAGGGCTCCTTCATCATCTGCTTGGCGAGGGGAATGAGGCAGAGACCGCTCGAAATGTTGAGGAACATGAAGAGCCAGGCGCGACGGAAGAAGGCGTCCTTCAGGAGCTTTGCGTAGGAGAACTCAAGCTGCGGGAGCCCCTGCGAGAAGGACATCTGCTCGACACGCGGCTTCTTGAGCAGGAAGGCGGCGAGAGCCATGGGGACCGCGTAGAAGACGGCGTAGGCGTAGAAAACCTTCGTGATGCCGAGGGATTCGAATCCGGGGAGGTTGAGCTGAAGGGCGCTTTCCGCGGTGCCGATTGCGATGCCCTTGAAGAGAATCGTGGAGAGTGTCGAGCCCAGTCCGAAGGAAATGATGGGGAGCGCGGCGGCGAGGGCTTTTGAATTCGGGAACCAGAGCATCATCGTCTTGACCGGCGAAATGTAGATGACGCCGGTGCCGGTCCCCACGAGGAACCCGTAGCCGAGATAGATGAGGGCGAGGCTCTTTGCGGAAATGCCGGCGGCTGTCACGCAGAGACCGGAGATGAAAAGCGCTGTGCCGACGATGGTCGAGAGTCGAATGTTCTTTTCGACGATCTTGCCGAAAAAGGCGGCCCCCATGCCGAGAAAGAAGATGCCGAGGCTGAAGGCGAACTGCACGGCGCGTTGCGACTGGCCGATGTAGTCCGCGATTTGGGAGGAGAAATTGGTGAAGGCGTAGATTTGGCCGACTGAAACGGCCAGGAGAAACGCGGGGATGACCGAGTGGTAGATGCGCTTGATCCCGTTTTTAGCATTATTCATATGATCTGCCGTGTCTTGACAGGTGAACAATGCCCAGACGAACGACTTGCCAGGGCCTGCGGTCCATGTGGTGAACTCCACCGGGGCACACGCCCCTTTTCGTCAGTTCCACAGACAATATTAATTTACCAAAATTCGGCAATTTAAGCAAACTTGCCGGGAATGCGGCGGCCGAGGAGAAAGAACTTGCGGTCAGGATACCAGAAGACGGGGACGCCGTCCTCAATGGTCATTGACGCATACATCGCGAGATCCTTGCGCGTCATTGCCGTGTCCCCGTTGTCCATGAACTTCTCGGGCTTCGAGAACCAGACGGGTTGGTGAGCACCGGGATGGTATTCTCCGCGCAGGAGGTAGAGCGGGTTGCGCCAGTTGCCGTTCGTCTGCGGCTTGTCGTCGTGCCCGAAGAACCCGTCGTTGTCGTGCGTGAAGAGCAGGTAGTCGTTTTCCGAGACCCTGAACATCGGGCATGGACTCAGCGGGTGGCGGACGCCTTCGGCGCCGTCGGCATAGCGGAGCATCTCGCACGGGCGCCAGGTTTCGCCGCGGTTTTCTGAAACCGAGTACCAGACGTGTCCTTCGGCGGTGCGGAAGACGCACATGAGGCGTTCGTCGGGCAGTTCGACGACGGCGGGCTCCTCGCCGGTCCGGCGCGATGGATCGGTACGGAGCGGTGCATTGAGGCTCTTTTCGCAACGCGCGAAGAACTGGGCTTTGAGTTCCGCCGGCGGCGGGTCGTCGTCGATGTTTGTGAATTTCAGGAACTCGCAGCCGCTTGGGTGCTCGGGCCACCACTTCTTCGGCTCGGGGTTGGCGGCGGGATTTTTCCAGTTGTGCGAAAGAGCCATCAGGACGGTGCCGTCGGAGAGCCTGTAGGCGTTTTGCCAGGGGAAGAGGCTGACGGGCTTGGCTGGAGAATCGATGTCGAGCCGCGGGTCGTGGGGCATGGGGAAGGGGGCTTCGGGCGACCAGGTTTCTCCAAGGTCGTCGGAGCACAAGACGAACATCTTGCCTGTTTCGTGGTCGGAGCCGTCGCCGAGATGCTTGGCGTAGAGGACGTAGATGCGGCCGGATTTTGAAACTGCGGCGGCAGCCCAACTCCCCATGTTGCGGCCTGTCTCGGGATCGATCGGGTCGTGGAGTATGCAGCGGGGCTCGGTCCAGGTGAGCCCGCCGTTGTAACTCCGGGCAAAGACGGGGCGCTGGGTGTGCGTGCCTTCGTGGGCGGACATCGTCCAGAGCGCGCAAAGAACGCCGCGGACGCGGAAAACATGGAAATGCTCGTTGCCGTGGTCGTCGTGGCCGCCTTGGGCATGGGGCGCGTAAACGATGTAGTCCGGGTTTGTGCGCCTGATTTCGTTGAAAAGCGTTTGCTCCGTGAAGTCCATGTCTTGAAACTCTTGTTGCGGTGGGTAAAATAAAAGCAGCCAGGGGCGTGCGCCGCTGGCTGCTTTGTTCTGGGGCTTGTCACAAGCCCGGGCGGCTTGCTACGCCACACCTGAGGCCGCGCGGATGGCGGCCTCGATGTCTTTCTTTGGGGTGACGCCGACGAATTGGCGGGCGAGTGCGCCGTCCTTGAGGATTAGGATCGTGGGGATGCTCGCGATGCCGAAGCGGATGGCGAGCTCTTGCTCCTTGTCGACGTTGACTTTGCCGAAGGCCACGTGGTCGCCGAGGGCGGCGGCGAGTTCATCGACGACGGGCGCCATCATGCGGCACGGCATGCACCACTCGGCCCAGAAATCGACGACGGCCACGCCTGAGGCGACTGTCGCGTCATAATTCGCGGAGGTCAGTTCGGTGATCATTTTGCCATTCCTTTTGGTCTGCGGCCGTAACCGCTACTTTGAAACTGCCTTGTTGAAGATGGCCTCGACTTCGGGACCGGGCTTTTTGGTGGCGAGCGTGGCGATGACGGAGACGATGAGGCCGGCGATGAAGCCGGGGACGATTTCATAGACGCCGGTCTTGCCCGAGAGGCAGGCCAGCCAGGTGATGTCCGTCACCGCGCCCGCGATGATGCCCGCGAGGGCCCCGGCGTAGTTGAAGCGGCGCCAGAAGAGCGAGAGGATGATGACCGGGCCAAAGGAGGCGCCGAAGATGCCCCAGGCGTTCTCGACCATGTTCATGATGCTCGATGCCCAGGAACCTGGCTTGCCGATGCCGCTGGCGGCGATGTAGAAGGCGATGAAGGCGACGACGACCACGACGAAGCGGCCGACCCAGAGCATTTCGGCGTCGGAGGCCTGGTTTTTGCGGACGATCGGCTGGTAGAAGTCGCTTGAGAAGGCGGAGGAGGCGACGAGCAGCTGCGAGTCGGCCGTGCTCATTGAAGCCGCGATGATGGCGGCGAGGAGAATGCCTGCGAAAAAGGACGGGAATATGTTGTTGACGATTTCGACGAAGACCATCTGCTGCGTGGAGGCGGGGAGGAGTTTCGCGGCAAGCGGTTCTGTGCCGCCAAGGAGGAAGGTGCGGCCAAGAATGGCGATGGCAATGGCCGCGCCAAGCGAGAGAACGACCCACACGCAGGCGATCCAGGCCGATTTCCTGACTTCGGAGGCGCTCTTAATGCCCATGAAGCGGACGATGATGTGCGGCATGCCGAAGTAACCGAGGCCCCAGCCGAGGCCAGAGACAATGTCCTGCCACGAGGCGGTGAGCGGATTGCTGCCGAAGGGCTGGATGTTTTCGGAGAAGGCCTCGGCGTAGTGCGGGTCGAACTTGCCCGAGGCGGACATCGCGATTGGCACGATAAGCAGGGCGCAGAGCATCATCAGCCCTTGGAAGAAATCGGTCCAGCAAACGGCCTTGTAGCCGCCGAGGAAGGTGTAGCAGAGGATCAGCGCCGCGAAGATAACCATGGCGAGGAGTTCGCGGTTTTTGAGGGCGGGGCAGACGCTCACGAAGACGTTGGTGCCGGCGACGAAGGCCGACGCGACGTAGACCGTGAAGGCGATGAGGAAGATGACCGCGCAGGTGATTTTAAGCGCCGGGTTGGCGGTGGCGAAGCGGTTGGTCAGGTATTGGGGGAGGGTGATGGCGTCGCCAGAGGCCGCCGAGAACTGGCGAAGGCGGCGCGCCGTCAGTATCCAGTTGGCGATGGTGCCGAGGCCGAGGCCGATGCCGATCCAGACCTTGCCCATGCCGAAGGCGAGAATCGAGCCGGGGAAGCCCATGAGCAGCCAGCCCGACATGTCCGAGGCCTGCGCCGACATGGCCGTGACCCAAGGCCCCATCGTGCGCCCGCCGAGAAAGTATTCCTTCTCGCCGCCGCCGCGGGTCTTGAAGAAGAAGTAGATGCCGATGACGAGAACAACGGCGAAGTACAGGGCGAAGGCGAGTATTTGCATGGTGTATCGATCCTTGGGTGTTTTCTTTTGGGTGGGGCGCCCAAGCCTTTGGCGTGGGCGAAAGATTCATTAAGTTTATCAAAATCCGAGGTCTTCGTCCACAAGGACGACATGGGTGGGCGTCCGTGACGGACGTCGGTCGAGGACGACCGTCACCTTGCAGATGCGGTCAGGCGAATCGCAGTCGGCGCAAATCCCCGTGGCGGCGCACGGGGTCTTCTTCGCGAGGCGGACGCAGTTCTTGGGGCAGGCTTCGCGTTTGATGCGTTCAAGTGCCGCGTCGATGCCGCCATCGACGATTTTGTTGCGCCCGACGACGAAGATCACCTTCCCTGGACCAAAGATCGAGGCCGCGACCCGGTTGCCATTGCCGTCGATGTTGACGATGCGGCCGTCGCGTGTCAAAGCGTTGGCGCTGAGGAGGAAGAGGTCTGAGGTCAGCTCACGGCGCATGACGACCATCTTTTCATCGGCTGACCACTTCGGGTCGCCGTGTCGCAGGATTTCCTTGCCGGCTGCTGCCATTCGCTCGCGGAGTCCAATTGCCCCGATTGTCATGGAACCGCCGAACCCGACGGATGTGGCGTCGGCGGCTTCTTTCATGACGTAGTCCGCGGCTTCCGCCCCGTTTTTGCAGACAACGGCTGTGAAATCGCGTTTCCCCAGTGCTTTGGCCACTTCGCCAAGGTTGATTTCGTTCATGGTAATGTTCGTATTGTTGTCTGCGAAGGGTTACTTCCGGCCGCGCAAGGCCTCTTCCATTCTGGGGAGGTCCTCTGGGGTATCGACGCCGACGCCCGTGTCGACGGTGCGCAGAACGAGAATCTTCGCGCCCATGTGGAGGGCGCGAAGTTGCTCGAGCGATTCTGTTTTCTCAAGGGCGCAGGGCGGGGCTGCGACGAAACGCTTGAGAAAGGCCCCGCGGTAGGCGTAGATGCCGAGGTGTCGCCAGTAGAGCCCGGAGGAAAGGTCGGGGTCGCCATCGCGACGGCAGGGGATGGGGAGGCGGGAGAAGTAGAGGGCCGAATCTTCGCCGTCGAGGACAACCTTGACGACGCTTCGTGCGTTGAGATCCGCGAGCGAGGCGATTGGCGCGGCGGCAGTCGCCATCGACCACTTTGGGTCGCTGGCCATGCGGCGCGCAAGCTCGTCGATGAGGGCTGGGTCAATCAGGGGTTCGTCTCCCTGGATGTTGATGATGATGTCGTCGTCGGCGACGGGGGCGGCGGCAAGAGCCACGCGGTCGGTGCCCGAAGGAAGATCCGACGGCGTCATAATGGCCTTGCCGCCAAATGAGCCGACTGCGGAGGCGATGCGCTCGTCGTCCGTCGCCACGATGACATCGTCGAGTTCGCGGGCTTTTTTGACCGCTTCGACGACCCACTGCACCATGGGCTTGCCGCAGATCATGCAAAGCGGCTTGCCGGGAAATCTCGTTGACCCATAGCGGGAGGGAATGACGCCGATTTTTCGCATGGGGGAGTTCCTTCTGTGAGAATGTGGTTGGTTAATTGGGCTATCTCTTTTCAATCATGCCGTTTTTGTTGGCGACAATGTAGGTGCAGACGTTGTCGCCCGTCACGTTGCAACAGGTCTCGAACATGTCGAGAATCGGGTTGATGCCAAAGCAAAGCGCGACGATGAGCGTCACTTGTTCGGCGGGGAGCCCCATGTTTTCGAGCACCATGAAGAGGAGGAAAACACTGCCGCCGGGGATGCCGCCCGCGCCGATGGAGGCGAACATAATTGAAAGGCAGAGCGTACCGATCTGGAGGGCGTCCAAGTTGTGCCCGAACATGTTGGCGGCGAGGATGACGAAGACTGGCAGGTGCACGCAGACGCCGTCCATGTTGACGGTGGCACCCATGGGAAGCGAAAAACTCGAAAGCTTGCGGTTGACGCCGATTTCGTCCATGGCCTTGAAGGAGACAGGCAGGGTGGCCGCCGAGGAACGCGTGACAAAAGCCGTGATGATTGGTTCGCGAATGCGCAGGAGGACCTTGTAGGGGTTCTCATGGCAGAAGATGACAATGGCGAGTGGGTAGACGATGAAAATCATTGAAAGGACGCCAACCATGACGCAGAGCGTGATCTTCGCGTAGGGGCCGAAGAGCAGAACGCCGTTTTGCCCGAAGTTGACGACCGACAAGGCGAAGACGCCGATGGGAAAATAGTGGATGACGCAGTCGATCATCTTGAAGGAAATCTTCTGGGCGCCGTCGCAAACGGTGATGAGCGTGTCGACGCTCTTGCGGGTGGCGTCATCCGTTGCGGCGTTGTCGATGAGCCAGCGGGCGCAGAGGCCGAAGAAAATGGCGAAGACGATGATCGGGAGAAACTGGCCGTTAGCCAGGGCCTCGAACGGGTTTTGGAAGAGGCCGACTATGAAGGCTCCAATCGAGCCTGAACCGGCGTTGCCGCTTATCTTCGTGACACTTTCCATGTAGTTGGACGCCGTAGATTCGGCAGTCGCCATGGAGGGGTTGAGCAAAAAGGCCATGAAGACGCCGAAAACGGTGGCGAAGAGTGAGGTCGCGAAGTACCAGATCAGCACGGAGCCTCCGACTCGTCCTGATTGCTTGAGGGGGAGGGAGGCTGCGCCAAGAACCAGGGAGAAGAGGATGACCGGGTAGACAACCATCTTCAGCATGGCGACAAGCACATTGCCGAAGGGCGCGACATAGGGCAATACCTTGCCTGTAAACTCCGGTGTGCAGTATTCGGAGAGAATCAGCCCCAGTGCCGTTCCGAAGACGAAGCCGATAAGTATTTTGCCAACGAGAGGAATGCGTGTTTTCATAATTAAATTATATCACAGTTGACAACCCTGCGGCCAATTGCTACACTATTTCCGCATAGAGGGACAGTCCCATTATTCGTAACACATAGAACGCGGAGGATGAATGAGAAGGCGGGGGTTTAAGAATTGGGGGGAGGGGTGGTACCACCTCGTGAGCAGGTGCTGTTTGCGCGAGTTCCTTTTCGGGGACGAGGACAAGGAGATGCTCGTGCGGATGCTCCGGCGCGTTGAGCGGTTCAGCGGGGTGGAGGTGCTGTCGTACGCGATGATGGACAACCACCTCCACGTCCTGGTTCACGTTCCGAAGCCCGCGGAGGTGGACGAGGACGAGCTGCTGGAGCGTGTCGCCGCGCTCTACGGGCAGGCGAAGGCGGAGGCCCTGCGCGAGCGGTGGGAGATGTACCGGCACTCGAAGTACTGGCGCA
>JAZQOA010000033.1:0-22764 GCA_045627605.1 Kiritimatiellia bacterium
CGGCGCATACGGAGGCACGAAACCACGAACAAGTGCCCGACAAGCGCGGGGCTGAAGGCGCAGTGGGCGCGGGTGAAGGAGTCGCACGTCGAGATGCTCCGGTTCGGCTCGATGCTCTGCGACCTCGAGGCGTACGTGGACAACGGGATCATGTTCGACGGCAACGGCGACTTCGCGGGGCGCAAGCCTGGCGTCAAGGGGTGGCTCACGGAACACTGCCCGGAGATCCGGGCGCGTTACGTGACGGCGATGCGCTACAAGGCGATGGCCGTCCGGGCGAGGCAGTCCATCGGCATGGACGAGCCGCACCCGCTTGACGCCGTGCTCGGCGGCGTGACGGGGGAGGCAGATGACGGGCCGAACGGGGCCGGTGGCGGAGGGTCGCCCGCCCCCGGCGGGCGACTTTTAAAATCTGATGAGATTTTGCGCCTTAATACTGGAGACAAAGCTAATGCATGTGCGGAACAAAATCAACGTGATGCTGGCAAAACGGCGGACGGAAGTGTGACGGAGTGGCGACGGAAGCTGAAGGAAATCCTCGACGACGCTGAAAAACGGGATGGGCGGGTTCGGCGGCGCGGCGGCCGTCCCAGGAGGAGTGCGGAGAAAGACGCTGCCGAGGCCAATAGCGGAAAAACCGTAGGCGATGCTGCCGTGACTTGCGGGGCTGGCACCCTGCGGAAGGAAGTCTCGGATGGCGAGAATTCCGGGAATGGCGGGACTGGCGGCTCATCCGGTGGCAACATCGGTCGCGGTGTTGCCGTGACTTGCGGGAAGGCGGCGAATGGGCTTGAAGATTCGTGGCGCTCTGGCGTGGAAGGTTCCGGCACAAGAGGCGACACGGGGAGTGTCGGCGAAGGAAGGACCATTGCCGACAGAGAAAGGCGTGTGACGCAGGCGGCGCTGGTTTTGGCGCTTGAGGCGGTGTCGGAACCCCTCTGGGCGCTTGTGAAGTCAGTCGGGACAGGCGACGGTGCGCAATCGGCGTAGGAGTAACGCCAGCGGCTTTATGTCCGACGAGAATGCCACACCTTGAAACACGCTTCATTCAAAAAACGGCACAAGGATAGACATTCGACGAAATGAATTTATGCTATACTTTATAAGTTATGGATTTGCTTTCATATTTCAAGTTAAGGACGGCGCGGAAAAAGCTGTTGTCGGCAGCAAACCATGCCTCCACCATCCGCAAGATGCAGCGCGATCTTGCCGGGGCCGAAGCCGACAAGGCGCTGCGCCAAGTTATCGACGGAGCGCGCGCAACCGCCCGAAAAGCCAAGACCACCGAGGAAATTGACGGGGCTTTCAAAGCCCTCGTCGCCGCCCTTGGCGAAGGCACCCCGTGGAAGCCGCTCCATCCTCATTCGCTCGCCGAAAACTTCGAGGTGATCGTCGTCGCCTTCGCCGTCGCAATGGCCTTCCGCTGCTACTTTTTCCAGCCCTTCAAAATTCCGACCGGCTCGATGCAGCCAACGCTCTACGGCATCCACACCGTCACACACGACTCCCCCGGCTTCTGGGACAAAATTCCCTTCAAATTCCTCAAGTGGGCCATCACGGGCGACTGGTACACCGAGGTGAAGGTCCGCGCCGGAGGCACCGTGGTTCCAGTCCAGGCCACACTCAAGCCGGGCTACATCAGCTTCAAGGTCTCCGGCAGACACTACCACGTCCCCGCCGAAGCCATCGTGGAAAACGGCTACCTCAAGCGCGAAGCCTTGCGCGACGTCCGCCCCGACGGCACAATCAAAACCGGCGGCGTCCTTTGGTCCGGCACGGTCAAGGCGGGCGACCACGTCTTCATCAACCGCATGACCTGGAACTTCCGTCCGCCACGGCGCGGCGACGTCATGGTCTTCTCCACCACGGGCATCAACGGTCTTCCACCTGGCACCCACTACATCAAGCGCATGTGCGGGTTGCCTGGCGAGACAATCTCAATCAACCCGCCCAACCTTATCGTCAATGGCAAACCCGTCGCCACGCCGGAGACAATCGCCCGCATCGCCCGAAAAGACCAGCTCACGTCCAAGGACCCGCCCTACACAGGCTACCAGCTTATCTCCCGCGGAATGCAGACCGAGGCACCGACGCCGCTCTTCAACACAACCGACGCCGTCAGGCTCGGCCCTGGCGAATACTACGCCCTCGGCGACAACACCGGCAACAGCCGTGACAGCCGCTTCTGGGGGACAGTTCCCGAAAAGAAGCTTGTTGGTCCTGCCTCCTTCGTCTACTGGCCTTTTCCCCGCTTCAAGTTCATCGACTAACCGCCCCCCTTATGGAAGGACAGCGACAGGCGGCACAAAGGCATTCGGGAGATCCGCGCGCCGCCGCAATTACGGCCCTCGCAAAGTGGCTGCGGACGCAGATGTTCCCCGACCGTCTCCTCGCGGACGGCCAGGGCCAGGCTCTTGAAATCACCTACGGGGTCATCCGCAACAAGACGGCGCTCGAGCATGTCGTCTCCAAATTCTGCCGCAAGCCCCCTTCCCCACTGCCCCGTGCCGCGCTCCTCGCCGGCACCTGGCAACTTCTCTTCGCGGACGGCATCCCCGACTACGCCGCGATCTCCGAAACAGTTGACGCCGCGCGATCCGTCCACGCCGGCTCCCCCGGCTTCGTCAACGCCGTGCTACGGGCCATCCTGCGTTCACGCGATGCGCTTTGCGCCGAACTCGCCGCCGCGCCGCTTCCCCTCCGCGCCTCGCACCCCGAGGAAATCGTCCAACGCTGGACCACCGTCTTTGGCGGCGAAGCCGCGGCGGACATCTGCGCCGCAGACAACCTCGTTCCCGCCACCACGGCCGTCGCGCTCCCTTTTTCAGACGCGGCGAAAACCGCCGGGCTTCTGGCGCGATGGAAAGCCGCCGGCATCGACGCCGCCTTTTCCGACGCCAACCCCGCGGCAATCACCATTCCCCATGGCGTGCGAATCGAAACGCTGCCGGGATTTTCGGAAGGAGCATTCATCATCCAGGATCCGGCGACGCTCCAGTCACTCCGCCTTCTGGCCCCAAAACCCGGGGAATCGATCCTCGACGCCTGCGCGGCGCCAGGCGGCAAGGCGATGCAACTGGCGGCATCCGTCGGCAAAACCGGCCGGGTCTTCGCCTTTGACGCCTCGGTCCATCGTCTTGGACGGCTCCGCGCAAATGCCGCCCGCACAGGATTTGGAGACGTCATTTCCTGCGGCGAGGCCGACGCCACCACGTCGGCGGTCGCCACCGAACTCCGGGGCGCTGTTCCCGACGCCATCCTGGCGGATGTCCCCTGCTCCAACAGCGGGGTCTTCCGCCGACGGCCAGACGCACGCTGGCGGTGGACGCCTGGGGAAACCACGCGGCTCGCCACGCTCCAGCTCGCCATCCTCACCAACCTCGCCACACTTGGGGCCGGACGGCTGGTTTACTCCACATGCAGCATCGACCCAGAGGAAGACGAGGACGTCGTCCGCCGCTTCCTTGAATCCCCGTCTGGCACCCGCTACCAACTTGCGGACGAAGTCAAGACCCTGCCCTCGCCCGCTTCAGACGGCTCCTACGCAGCCCTGCTCCTCGCCCGACAGGCGTAAAGGAGCGAAAAAACAAGCCGCCGTCCCCTGTGAAGAGGCGGCGGCCAGCACCCAGCCCAAAGGGGCAAGGCTATGGGAAGGCGAGTATCAGTTCCCGCGCTTTCCGGAGTCCGTCCAGCATTCCATGCCTTCAACGTCGCCAAGGAGTTTTTCGGCATCGAAAACGGGATCCACGCCCTTCTTGCGCTGGGTCATGTAGTCCTTAAGGGCTATGTATGCACGCTTGCCAAGGATAATGCAGACCGGGATGTTGATGAGTGCCATAATACCCATGATGAGGTCGGAGAGATTCCAGGCAAAAGCAGCCTTGAACTGCGAACCCGCGAAGATCACGAGGACGGCAACGATGCGGTAGATCGTCATGAATGCCTTGTCGCCATTGGCTGTCGGATAGAAATAGCGGACGCTCTGTTCCGCATAGAAGTAATTGCCGACAAGCGTCGTGTAGGCGAAGATAACAAGCGCCACCGTAAGGAGAACGCCACCGCCAGAACCAAAGGATGCGCTCATGCAGTCCTGGAGGAACTTGGCATTGTCAGTACCGGCAACGTATCCAGAGGGATCGACGCCGGAGCAGAGGACGATGAAAGCCGTTGCCGAGCAAATGAGAATCGTGTCGATAAAGACCGAAAGAAGCTGCGCCAGGCCCTGGTTGACAGGATGCTTGACATCCGCCGATGCCGCCGCATTCGGCGCGGAACCGACACCGGCCTCGTTGGAATAGAGACCGCGCTTGATGCCGTTCATGATTGCGGCGCCCAGGAAGCCACCGAAAGCCGAGTGGATGTTGAAGGCCTCCGAGAAGATCGAGGCGACAACGCGGGGCAACTCCGTGATGTGAAGGACAACAACGACAAGTGAGAGCACGATGTAGCCGACTGCCATAATCGGCACGAGGAACTGCGTAATGCGCGAGATGAATTTGCCGCCGCCCATGATGACGATACCGGCGAGAACCGCGAGCGCCACGCCGACATAAGCCGTAATGTGCGGAACCTCACGCCAGTAGTTGCAGATGAAATCGGTCGTGTTGAACGAAGCGAGCGCATTGAAGCCGCCCATGTAGAGCAGAATGACAAAGGCCGCGAAAACGCCACCGAAGATCGGCGCGTGGAGGGCTTTTTTAATGTAGTATGCCGGTCCGCCGAAGAAGTGGCCTGAGGAATCCTTGCACTTGTACATCTGCGCAAGTGTAGACTCGACAAAAGCCGATGCCCCGCCGAAAACCGCGATGACCCACATCCAGAAAACCGCGCCGGGACCGCCGGCAAGAATCGCCGCCGTCACACCGATAATGTTGCCCGTGCCAACACGCGAGGCCGTCGAGACCATCAGCGCCTGGAAACTGGACATCGCCCCCGTCCCCTTGCGGTCGCGCTCGAGAAGCGTGCGGATGGCTTCCTTGAGAAGCGTTGTCGGCAGGAACTGAAGCCGCAAGGTGAAGTAGATGCCGCCGGCGACAAGCAAGGCGACGAGGATATAGCCGTAGAGCCATCCATTGGCCGTATCCAGTAATGCGTTGAGTGTGTCCATGATGTTTTATCCTTGTTGTGTTTGTGCGCCGTGTTTGTCCATGCGCCAATAGGCGCAAAAAATGCGGCAGCAATTTCAAGATTTGAAGATTATCGCATATTAACCCTGCTTTTGCAACGAAAGGCAAAGTTTTCTGTCGCACCTATGGGATGACCACGGTCGCCACGGCGTTTGCAAAGAGCTGGACGGGCAAGTAGAGGCCGCCAACCTTGACCTGGATCTGGATGCGCCCGTAACCGCCGAGGCCTCCCTTGCAGACGAAAACGACCACGTGCGACCCGTCCGGATTGCGGAAGGCCGTGTGGACAATCCCATCGACAAGCTCGTTGCCGGGCGCCACCGCAGGTCCGGGCACGATGCGGGTGCGGAGAACGTCCGCCCCGCGCCTCACGAAAGGCGAGACATGGCGGAAGAAGCGGCATTGCTGGCTCTCGGTTATCGCGCGGGTCTCGGAATGAATCTCGATGAAGCCCGCGCAGGGGAATCCCAGCGAGACGTTGGGCTGGCCATCCTCGTCGAGCGCCAGGCACCAGCTCGTGAAGGCCCCGCAGCCGTTGTTGAAGGAGCTGAGCACGAGGTCGCCCCACCAGAGAACGTCGCGCAACGACTTGTCGACGTGGGGTCCCATTTCCGTGACGTACATCGGGAGATCCGGATAGTCGGCGCGGAGCCCCGCGATTTCCTCGGGCCTGCACGAGTACGGATGCCAGGCGACACCACCGAGAAGATTGCGCAAGCGGACGTCCGCCAGGCACGCCGCGACACGCTCGACGGAACTGAAGTTGTGGTCGAAAAGCCAGGGCCGCGCTTCAAGCCCCGCCGCGGCGAGCCTTGGCGCAAGCTCGCGGATCATGCGCGTTTCCTGCTCGGCGGAGACAAGGCACGTGGGGCTGTTTGACTGCTGCGAGGCCTCGGGTTCGTTCTGCACCGTGAAGGCGCGGATGGGAAGCCCCTCCCCCTTGTAGGCGGCAAGAAATTTCACGACGTAGTCGGCGTAGACCGGGATCATGTCATCGAGAAGGCGGCCGCCGCAAATCGTGCCGCCATCCTTCATCCAGCCGGGCGGACTCCACGGCGACGAAAAGAGGAAGAGGTCGGGATTCGCCGCCATCGCCTCCTTGATGACGGGAATGACCTCGGCGCGGTCGGGGGCAATGGAAAAGTGCTCCAGCCCGATGTCGCCAGGTACATCGTCGTAGGTGTAGAAATGGCGCGAATAGTCACTCGCGCCGCAATGGACGCGCCCGATGGAAAGTCCGAGCCCTGTCTTTCCAAAGACTCGTTCAACAGCGGCCTTGCGCTCGTCTTCGGGCAGACCCATCAGCAAATGGCACGACGCCTCAGGAAAGGAGACGCCCATGCCAAGGTACTTGTGCGTCGCCTCCGCAACGTCAAGATCGACGACGCGGGCGCCGGGTCCCGTTATCGGCGAAGGCATCGCCCCGGGTGCCTCACGGAAATCGCGTTCCGGCGACGACCTGAAAAGACGTGGCTCCCGTGCGCCACGCGCAAAAGAACTTTCCATCGTTATCTTACCAGGATAAAGGTGGCAGGAGAGGGCGCATTGAGTGCGCCAAAGGCAACGCGCCTAAAGCCGCGACGCTGGCCCCAGGCATCCGGCGCGAGTGGCGCCGCCTTCGAGACGTCCGGCGGCAACTTGTCCTCCGCCACCCAGGCCCGGGTCGAGACGTTCAGCCATTTTGCGTCCTCGTCGCGGTCCGAATCATAGACATACAGCTGGGCGCCGCTCGTCCACACGGGATAGCCGCCGCGAGCCGCGCAGGAGCTGCCCGAAATCGCGTAGGCAGACACGCCGTTCGACCCTTCCTTGGATTGGACAGAAAGCCGCGGATCCTCCATAAGGACCGGCCCCATCTCCGCGCTTGGAACAGTCTCATCGTAGCTCTTCGCCACCGTGCGCCCGACCGTCAGTGCGCCGCTATCCGTCCGCGCGAACGGCGCATAGTCCGGATCGTCGTTCCAGAGGATGTCGTTGAGGACGAAGCACGGCGTCGACGCCCGCGCAAAGATGTCGGCGACGACTCCGCCCGTATCGGCCCGGTTGGTGTTGGCGACGAACGTGCAGTTGACGAGCCCGATGCCCGATGCGGCCGCATTGATCGTGCCGGCGTTGCCGACGCTGCGCCAAGTGCCCGAACGGTCTAAGTTTTCCCGTGCGATGGCGACGTTCGCCTCGAACGTGCAGTTGACAGCCACCGCCTTGGACGCGCTGCTGCGCGAGACGATGCAGCTCGCACCGCAGCCGCCGAAGTTCGTGACGACATTTCCGACGAACGAGCAGTCGCGGACAAGTGTCGTCGTTCCCTGCGCCTCCAGCGAAACACACGTTCCGAACTGCTGCGAAGTAAAGTAACCGTCCGTATTGTACCAGCTCGAGTGCTGGCAGACGTTGTCACGGAACGCGCACCGCTCGACGATGAAATCGCCCGCATTGCTGCCGTTTCCGTAGAAGCCGACGCATCCCCTCGCCTGGTCCCGGTTCTGGTTGCGCGCGAACGTGCAGTCCGAGATTGTCGCCGACGCCCGCTTCTCTTTCACGTCCAGCTGGCAACCGGACGAATAGGCGTTCGCCGTCGTCATGACTCCATCTCGGAACTCGCAGTTGCGCACGACCATCCGTCCGTCGTTCGCCGCCGCGACGTGGACGCCCGCATCGCGGTTCGCGACAAACAAGCAGCGCTCGACGACCGTCGTCGCGGCAACGGTCGACTTCGCGTAGATCGCACGAACGCAGTTCGAGAAGAAGCAGTCGCTGAAAGTCGGCTCGCCCAGCACCCAGGCCCCCGCGTATGACGTCGAGCCGCCAAGGTTGCAGTTCTCGAACCTGCACTTCGAAACCGTCACCTTCCCAACGTCCGCCGTGGAGAAGTCAATCGCACTCCGATAGAAGTCGGTGAACAAAAGGCCCGTGATTTCGGCATCCCCCGCGACACCGTCTGTGTCCGTCAGGAAGTAGAACGTCGTCCGGCCGCCCGAGATGACGGTCGGATGCGCCGCGGGATCGGCCTCCGCGGCGGACGTCTCGTCGCCGGCGAATCCGCCGCGCACGTTGACGGACGCGCACTTGACGGTCGGCAGCGCCTGCGTGTAGACGCCCTCGCCGATCCAGACTTCACCGCGGTAATGTCCGGCGTCCGCATACGCGGCGGAAATGTCATCGTAGGCGTTCTCCCAGCTTGTGCCGTCCTTCGCTCCCGCACCCTCCTTCGTGACATAGATGATGCGCAGGTCCTTTGTCACCCAATGGGCCGCATATGTCACATCCTCGTTCGGGACGACCATCGGCATGTCGTCCCAGCGGTAGATGTGATTATTGTCACCGACCGTATACTCCGGCAGTTCCGGGAATGTGTCGCCGGCGGACAACTCGCGCTCGATCCGGCTTGCACCGTTCTCGACGAACGTGCCTGCCCCGCTCAGATCGAAGGTGATCGTCGTCTTGCGTGTCGCAAAGCTCGCCGTAAGGATCAAGTCGTCATCCAGCGACGCAATCGTCAGCGGATTGTCCGTCGAGTAGGTCGTGCCGTCCGCCACGTTAATCCAGCCGCCGAAGCTTCCACCCGCCACCGGCGTCGCCGTCACGGGACTGATCGCCGCACCTGCCGTCACGGCCTGTACGGGGATGTCCACCGTGCCGCCCACAAACGGTTCGCGGCGAATCGTCAGCGTCACGCCGTTTTCAGCCGTCTCGGTGAGTTCGTTCACCGCACCGCGCACCGAGCCGTCCGTCGTCGCGCGGATGCCAGGCGTCTTCGCCGCCGGCCTAAGCCAGCCGTAGCCCGTGTCCTCGCCGTTGAAAAGATACGGCACGCGCTCGAACGGGATCTCGTCAAAGTAAAGACCGTCCGTCACATCGACGTCCGACGGATGAAAGTCCGGCAGCATGTTCTTGATCGTACAGTCCTTGAGCACGATGCTGTTCGCCTGCGAGACATGGAGTGCATCAACGTTCGCCCCATCACCGTCGCGCATGAAGATCGAGTTGTAGACGTAGCTCTTCGCCGTGGTCGACGCTTCACCATAGGTCGCAAAGTCGTAGACTCCGGGGACATCCGGCCCCGCGAACGTGCAGTTGTAGACCGTCATGGTCTGAGTTGCGCCGAGGCGGAAGCCGAGCACGCCGCGGCAAAGCGTCGGCGTCACGCCCTCGACGACGACATTAGAGACAATGTTGCCGTCCAGCACGCAGTTGTTGATCTTGTCCGTGAAATTGCGCGCCGTACTGCCGCTGCCCATGACGGAGATCGCATAGCTGCCGCTCGTCATGCCAATCGACGTCGCCGCAACAACGTTGCTCGCGATCACGCAGTTCGTGTAGCAGCTCGAGTAGGCGCCGCCGCTCGTGTCCGAGTAGCGTCCGAGCATCGAGTAGCCCTTGCCATCCAGCACATAGAACTCACAGCGGTTGTTGGCGATAAGGCAGTCCTTGACCGTACCCGTCGAAAGTCGGATGAGCGCACCGTTGTAATAGGCGTTCGCGGCTTTGTCCGCGCAGAAGTTGTTGACGATCTTGCAGCCCTCAAGCGTGCCGCTGCCCAGGCTAATCAGCGGGCAGCCACTCGCCGACACCGACGACGGCGTCATATTGTGGGAGAAGAGGCAGTTCTTCACCAGCTTACCGCCGTTGATCGCGCCATCCGTCGGCGCACCGCCTCCGCGAACGGCCCCGACGAACTCGCAGTCCTCGATGGTCACCGTACCAGAAAAGATGGCGTGCGGATTATTCGAGAAATTTGCCCTATTGTAGTAGAACTTGCAGTTCTTGACGGACGATTCCTCGGTCGTGGTGCCGATCCACAGCATAGAACGCTGCAATCCGTCACCACCCGCAAAGACGCAGTTGCTGATCTCTGCCTGCTTTGCGTTGTTATTGACGCCGATCGCCGAACCGCCAGGGTTCTGCTCGCGGTTGAAGCAGATGAACTTGATGCCGTCCGCCACAATCGCGCATCCGGCATTGACACGCAGAAAATAGCTGCCGGACGAAGAGGTGACATACGCGTCGAACTCGCCCGTCGGCGCGGGAAGGTTGAGCTTGCCGTCCACGACGATCTTCTCCGTCGTCGACGCCGTCGTGTAGGTGAAGCCGCCGGGAACGGGAATCGCATGCGACCAAGTCTTGGTCTCGGGACTTGAAATGCCGGAGATAATCGACTGGTATTCCTCGCTGTCGCGCGTCATGTCCCCGTCGGTCTCACCCTTGTAGCCGCCGAGCATCGTCGCGTCGCGCGTCAACGCATGCGCCGTCATTTTGCCCGTATAGTAGACGCCCTTCGCGATATAAAGCGTCGGATCCCCGCTTTCGTCGGCATTGAGCGCGCCCAGCGCATCGCCAATCGTCGTGTACGCCGTCGACCAGCTCGTGCCGTCGAAGGTCTGACCATCTGTGCCGCCAGGCGAGTCAGCCCGCAGGTAAACCGCCGCCGAGGCAATGTCACCCCAAAAAGCGGCAATGGATAAAGCTGCGGCAAAAAATGTCAAACAAGTGCGGTGGAACATGGTTCTACATCCTTTCAAAAAAGCATAAAAGTCTTTTTAGCATTATCGCAAAATGCGTGGGATTTTGCAATCTTGGAAAAATGTGCGACGATTTGCGAATGGGGGAATGCTCCACTCACACGCCCCTGGCGCCGTCCTCGGGCCAGCGGTGCTTGGGGTAGCGGCCACGCATTTCCTTGCGAACAAGCGGATAGCCGTTTTTCCAGAAGCTGGCAAGGTCATCCGTCACGGCGACGGGACGCTGCGCCGGGGAAAGCAGCGTGACTTTGACGGGTGCGATCCCTCCTGCAAGCATCGGCGTCGCCGTCACACCGAAGAAATCCTGGATGCGGGCGGACATCACGGGTTGGTCGCCCTGGTCGTAGAATATCCGCGCCCGATGGCCGCACGGCAGCATCCAGAAGGCCGGCGCCAACTTGTCGAGCTCGCGCCCGCGATGGCCGGCATAGGCGGCAAGCGGCCCCGAGAGGTCAAGCCGTCGAAGGTCGTCCCAGCGGCCGGAGTCCCCCACCCAGCCGCCCAACCAGTCGGCGAGGTTGTCCGCGAGGGCGGCGTCGGAGACGTCGGGCCAGCCGGCGTCGGGAAGCATCCGCCGCAGGAACATCACCCGCGCCTGGTAGTTGCGCGTCTCAGGCGTCCAGCCGAGGTTGCCGACACCGTGCAGGCGGATGCCCTCGTAAAGTGCCTCGGCGAACTTGTCGCCGGGAGGATCGGGCAGGACGGAGTCGGAGAAGACCACCGAACCGAGCCTACGGCGGCGGAACGAGGAAACACGGTCAAGTCTACGGTCCCACTTTACGATGTCCTCGACGGCCATTAGGTCAGCGAAGTCGCGCTCGACATCCCCGGGGTCGACGGACGCGGCCATACGCACAATGCCGTCGGCCCCGGCGTCCTGGAGTTCGGCCACGACGATCATCGGCTCGCCGGCGAGCCCGCTTTCCGGCGGCACTTTGGCGCCGTGGCCGCCCACCATCCTGAAAAGCCCCGAATTGTCGCGGCGCTGCGCGATGCGGTCGGGGAAGGCCCACGAAAGAAGGCGGCCGACATCCACCTTGGCGGTGTCGTCTTTCGGGGTGCGGCGCCCCCACTGGTCGGCCAACTTTCGGACGCGCTCAATCCAGTCGCCGGGGAGGTGCGTCTCACCCGTCAGCGCCAGATCGCCCTTGACGCGCGCGACAAGGCGACGGGCGTCATCCTCGCCGCGAAGTCGGGTTTCCGACGCGGCCTCCTCAATGACGGCGGCGCAAAGCGCGGCTTCGTGCGCGGCCCCGGCAGCAGCCGCGCGGTCGATCATGTGGGCCAGGCGCGGGTGGGCGGAAAAACCGGTCAGGCGGCGTCCGCGGGGCGTGATGCGGCGTGAGACGTCAAGCGCGTCGAGAGAGAAAAGCAAATCCCCCGCCAAACGCCACGCCGCCTCGGGCGGCGGCGTCACCCAAGGGAGCGACTCGCGTTCAACCGCGCCCCAGAAAGCGGATTGCAGACGTGTCGGGGCAAGGTCCGCGTCAAGAATTTCCGGGAGGGATTCGGGCAGAAGAGACCGGTCGGTCTGCGCGTCCCACAGGCGGTAGCACACTCCGGGGCCGAGACGCCCGGCGCGTCCGCGACGTTGGTCGGCGCGGTCGCGCGTGACACGCACCGTCTCAAGCCGCGACATCCCATTGTAGACGGAGAAACGGGAGACACGCGACCAGCCGCCATCAACCACGACGCGGATGTCCTGGATCGTCAGGCTCGACTCGGCAATGGAAGTCGCCAGCACCACCTTGCGCCGTCCGGGCGGAGAAGGTTCGACGGCGGCATCCTGAAGGTTTTTCGGGAGTGCGCCGTAGAGCGGGAAAACATCGACCTCTCGCGGAAGCGCCATGTGTCTCAAGGCCGTTTCCGCGCGCCGGATTTCGCCCTCGCCCGGCAAAAAGGCAAGGATGCCGCCTTCTGTTTCGCGAAGGGCGCGCCAAACCCCTCCGGAGACGACTTCGTGGACGGGCGCAAGCCCTGGCGGACGGTCAAGATAGCGGGTTTCGACCGGCCAGGTGTGCGCCGAGGCCGAGATGACTTTCGCCCCGTCTCCAAGATGGGCCGCGATGCCGGCGGCGTCAATCGTCGCGGACATGACCACGAGGCGGAGATCGGGGCGCAAGACGGCGCGCGTATCAAGCGCGAGGGCGAGGCCAAAATCGGCGAAAAGGTTGCGCTCGTGGAACTCGTCGAAAATGACGAGTCCGACATCGGCGAGTTCCTGGTCGTGCAGAAGGCGTTGGACGAGAAGTCCCTCGGTCAGGATTTCAATCCGCGTCCCGGGGCCGATGCAGCGCTCGAGGCGCACCTGGTAGCCGACGGTTTCGCCAACGCGGCCCCCCAGGAGCCGCGCCATAGCCGCGGCAGCCATGCGCGCGGCCAGGCGCCTCGGTTCGAGAAGAATGATTTTCCGTCCTTCAAGCCAGGGGGCATCGAGAAGGGACGGGGCGGTCAGCAAAGTCTTGCCCGTTCCCGGCGGTGCCTGCAGCACCACGGGGCTGTTTGCGGAAAGGGCGTCCGCCACGGCCGGGAGGACGCCCCTGATAGGCAAGTCGGGAAACCGCATCGCAAATGACGCGGGGCGTGAGCCGGGAACGCGGCACAAGCCCCGGACGCGCTACTTGCGCCTGATGGTCTTGATGACGACGGGCGTCACGGGAACGTCCTTCATCCCGTTTTTGAAGCCGGTCTGGACGGCGGAAATCTGGTCGACGACCTCCATGCCCGCAGTCACGGCGCCGAAGACGGCGTAGCCATAGCCGCGGGGGTTCGGGGCCGTGAAGTTGAGGAAGGAGTTGTCAACGGTATTGATGAAGAACTGGCAGGTCGCGCTATCGACGATCATTGTGCGCGCCATCGCAATCGTGCCGCGGAGGTTCTTGAGCCCGTTGTCGGCCTCGTTCTTGACCGGGGCCTTGGTGGGCTTCTGGACCATGTCGGCCGTAAAGCCACCGCCCTGGACCATGAAATTGGGAATGACGCGGTGGAATATCGTGCCGTCGTAGAACTTCGCGTCGACGTAGGAGAGGAAATTCGCTACGGTAAGCGGCGCCTTTTTGGCGTCAAGCTCGATCTCGACGTTGCCGAGGGTCGTCTCCATGACGACCGTGACCTTTTCTTCCATGTTGGTGGTGTCCTTGTGTGTTTCGGTTGCCGCGGGGGCGGGGTCGCCGGCGAAAGCCAGAACCGCCGAAGCCGCGATTGCGGAAATGAGTGAAAGTTTGCCCATAGTGGAAACATTATATCACACCTTTTCAAATATGGTATAATACACTTTCATTATTTAGGCACGCACCATGGCGAAGATCAAGAATACGAAGACAGAGCTGAAGGCGCAATCCGACGCGCTCAAGCGCTACCAGCGTTTCCTCCCGATGCTGCAGCTCAAGAAGCAGCAGCTGCAGGTGGAGATCGCCACTATCACCGCCGCGATCGACCAAGTCACCGCCGAGGAGGAAGCCTGGCGCGGTTCGCTCGCCCCCTGGGTGGGGCTCTTCGCCAGCGGCGACCTGCCCGAAGGGCTCGTCACGCTCCTTTCCGTCGATACGGAAACCGGAAACATCGCCGGCGTCCCGATCCCCGTCTACAAGGGCATCAAAACCCGTCGCGCCGAAATCGACCTGCTGGCCACTCCCGCCTGGTTCGACGACGCCCAGGACGCCCTCGAGAAGTCCTTCACCTTCGACGCCAAGCGCGAAGTCTTCGCGGAGCAGCGCCGCCTTGTCACAGAGGAGCTTCGTTCCACGTCGCAGCGCGTCAATCTCTTTGAAAAGGTCAAGATACCCGAGTGCAAGGAGAACATCCGCGTCATCCGCATCCACCTCGGCGACGAAAGTACCGCCGCCGTGGCCCGCGGCAAGATCGCGAAAAAGCGGGGTTCCGAGACCACGGCAAACGGAGGTGCGGCATGATTGTCAAGATGCGCCATCTCACGGTGCTTTGCACCGAGTCCTCGAAAAAGGAGGCGCTTGACGCACTCCAGTCGCTTGGCGTGATGCACGTCGCCCCCGGCACCGCAGCCGCAGGGGCGACGCCCGATCTCGCCTCCGCCGAGAAGGCCCTGTCCAACGCCGAAAAGGCGCTTGGAATCCTCGCCGAGGTGGCGGACGGTGCCAACGGGGGCGTGGCGGCGGCCTCGCCAGAGGACGTTGTCGCCGCAGCCGCGAAAATCGCGGAACTTGAGAGTTCGCTTGCCGCCAAGAGAAGCGAAATCGCCGCCTATGTGCCATTTGGCGACTTCAACCCTGCGGACGCCTCCGAACTGACCCGGCGCGGGATTTCCATCCGTCTTTTCACGTCCGCCACAGGGGAACTCCCGGCAGCCCGGCCTGGCGGTTCAGTCAAGATGCTCGGCAAAGGCGCGGGGAAGTCCATATATGGCGTTGCCTTTGGCGATGTCGATCTTGGCGCCGCCGAGGAAGTCGCCCTGCCCGCAAAATCCCTCGCGGAGATGATACGCGAAAGCGAAGCGACGAAGGGTGCCCTCGCCGCGGCACGAGACAAGCTTTCGGGATTCCGCGGCAGCCTCGAAAAGCTCAGGGAGGCGCTGGCCGAACGCAAGGTCGTCCGCGATTTCCTCGCGGCCGAAGCCTCAATGGGCGCCGAGAGCGGCGTCGCCTGGCTGACGGGCTTCTGCCCCGTGGAGGCGCTGGACAAAGTCCGCGACGCCGCCAAGGCGCACGGCTGGGGCATCGCCTCGCGCGAACCCGCCGCAGACGAACTCCCGCCGACACTGCTGCGTCCCCCGCGGATCTTCAAGCCCATCACGACGCTCTTCGAAATGCTTGGAATCACGCCCAGTTACTACGAGGCCGATGTCAGCGTCGTCTTCTACGCCTTTTTCACGATCTTCTTCGCCATGCTCATCGGCGACGCCGGCTACGGGGCGGTGATCCTCGCGCTCACCATCTTCTGCCGCCGGAAGTTCCGCAAAGCCCCGTCGGCGCCCTTCATTTTGCTTGGGGTCTTCTCAGGGGCGACTATTGCCTGGGGCATCCTCACGGCGACCTATTTCGGCATCCCGCAGGAATCGCTCCCCGCCTTTCTCAGGTTCAAGACCGCGGCATGGTTCGGGGACCAGTCCAACATCATGCAGCTGTGCTTCTTCCTCGGCGCCCTCCACCTCACCATCGCCCGGCTCTGGAGTGCCCGCGACCTGTGGCCCGATACCAAGGCGCTGGCCGAGGTCGGCTGGGCCGGCGTGGTCTGGACGATGTACTGCGTCTCCTGCCTCGTCGTCGTCGACGGCTTTGTCTTCCCGAAGTTCATGTGGGGGGTCGCCGCCGTGTCAGCCCTCCTCATTTATCTCTTCATGCTCAAGAAGGAGGAGCTCAAGACCGAGGGCGTGAACCTCGCGCTGCTACCGCTCAACATCGTGAGCTGCCTCGGCGACATCATCTCCTACGTCCGTCTCTTCGCCGTGGGCCTGGCCTCCGTCAAGGTCGCCGAAAACTTCAACTCGATGGCGACGGGGCTTGAGCTGCCGCTTGCCGTGAAGATTCCCGTGATGCTGCTGATCCTCGCCGTGGGCCACGGATTGAACTTCGCGATGGGCGCGCTCTCCATCCTCGTGCACGCAGTACGCCTCAACACGCTGGAATTCTCCAACCACAAGGGCATCTCCTGGTCGGGCTTCGCCTACGAGCCATTCAGGAAATAGGCGGCTCCACGCACAGGCGGAATTGGCGGCAACCATGGAAGCGTCGAAAAAAAGAAAAGACATCCCCGTCATGGCGTTCCTTCTGGGCGTCATCGCGGTGATTCTCGCCTTCGCCGCCTTCAAGGCGCTGGGCTCGGTGCTCAAGCCCATTGTCTTCGCCTGGGTTCTCTCGGCCATGCTCGCGCCACTCGTAAGCGTCCTGTCGAACAAGTTGCGCCTACCGCAGGTACTCTCAATTTTCATCGCGATGGCGCTGACCGTCTTCATCGTCTTCGAAGCCGGCGTCCTGATCAACTCCCTGGTTTCGTCCTTCGTCGGCATGTACGGCGAATACATGGGGAAAATGCAGGAGCTGCTCAAGCACTTCTACGAAATGCTGCCGGACAAGGCCGTCGCGATGCTCAAGTCCTTCGAATGGCAGCCTAAGCTCACCCGAAGCGTCCTGTCGCTGAGCGGCACGCTGATTTCGGCGTCGACCACGACCGTCATCGTGATGATCATCGCCTCGTTCATGCTCATCGAACGGCGCGATTTCGACATCAAGGTCGCCGAGGCCTTCGAAAACTCGGCGCGTGTTTCCGGCGTCATCCGCTCAATCACCACGCAGGTCAGCCGCTACCTGCTCCTCCAGCTCGTCATCTCGGCCGTGACCGGCCTCTGCGTCTGGCTGGCGCTCTGGAGCATCGGCATCGATTTCGCGGCGACATGGGGCGTTCTGGCCTTCGTGCTGAACTTCATCCCGACAATCGGCTCCATCGTCGCCTCGATCCCGCCGCTGCTCATCGCCCTCGTGCAACACGCGCCCGAAAGTTACTGGCCCTTCATCCTCGCCCTCGTCGCGATCCTCTTCATCCAGATGACGATTGGCAACGTCGTCGCGCCGCGCGTCATGGGCGAGCACCTCAACCTCTCGCCCGTCGCGGTCCTGGTCTCGCTCCTCTTTTGGGGATGGCTCTGGGGGCCGGCCGGTGCATTGCTTTCGACGCCCATCACCGCCGCGATCAAGATCATCTGCGACAACATCGGTCCGCTGGAACCCATAGGCATTCTCCTCGGTTCCGCGCGCCCCTTCAGGAAGGCTCGCTAAACCATGGCAAACGAAGAAGCCCCCCACGACGGACAAGCCGCGGACGGCAAGCGCCGCGTCGTCGCCATCGTCGGCCGCCCAAATGTCGGCAAATCCGCGATTTTCAACCGCATCGCCAGGCAGCGCATCGCAATCGTCCACGATGAAAGCGGCGTGACCCGCGACAGGCTCGTCCGCCCCGTGACCTGGAAGGACCAGACCTTCGAACTCGTCGATACCGGAGGCATCAACCTCCAGGCGGTCAACGCCAAGAGCGCGATTGAAACGGGGATAGTCGAACAAGCACAGGTGGCGCTCGACGACGCCGCCGTCGCAATCCTCGCAGTCGACGTCCAGACCGGCCTCACACCGGTCGACGAGGAGGTGGCGCGCATGGTGCGGAAGGCGGGCGTCCCCTGCCTCGTCGCGGTCAACAAGTGCGACCTCCCGATGCACGAAGCACACGTGATGGACTTTGCCAAGCTCGGCTTCCCGCTCTACCCCGTTTCGGCACAGCACGACCGCGGTTTCGCCCCCCTGATGGAGAAGGTCATCCCCTTCTTGCCGGACGCAACCGAAGAAAGCGTGGGGAACCCGCTCAAGGTCGCCATTGTCGGGCGCCCGAACGCCGGGAAGTCATCCTACATCAACCGCTTGCTCCGCCACCCGCGCGTCATTGTCTCTGAAATCGCCGGCACGACGCGCGATTCGATCGAGGTTCCCTTCTCGATTGGCGCCGGCAACCACGTCCGCCACTACAAGCTCATCGACACCGCCGGCATGCGCCACGTCCACAAGATCGACAGTGCCGTCGAGCGCTTCAGCCACTTCCGCTCGGAAAAGGCCATCAAGGAGGCCGACGTCGTCGTGCTCGTGATGGATGCCGAGGCGGGGCCGACAATCCAGGACAAGCACATCGCGGCCGTCATCTCCAAGGAAAACAAGAGCTGCGTGATCCTCGTCAACAAGTGGGACAAGGCCCATGACAACCCGGAAACCGGCATCACGGAGACGAAGTACGAGCCTGAACTCCGCAAGGAGATGCCTTTCTTCTACTTTTGCCCGGTTGTCTTTATGTCCGCCAAGTCAGGGTACAACGTCCGCCGTTCGCTCGAAGTCATCGACGAGGTCGCAGCCAACACGCGGGCGAAACTTTCGACGGGTCTTCTCAACCGCGTCATCGGCGAAGCCTACGAGCGCATCAAGCCGCCGTCAAGCGGAAGGAAGCACTTCAAGATTTTCTACGCCACGCAAACGGGGACGGCCCCCGTCCGCATCCGGATCTTCGTCAACGACGCCCAAATCCCCGGCAACAACTACACGAACTACCTTGCCAAGTCGCTGCGCGCGGCCTTCGGTCTTGAAGGCGTTCCGCTCGTCATCGACTACCGCGAGAGGGCACGCGCCGGCGACGATGACAGGCCCGCGCCAACAACCGGCGAAAACGGCGGCCGGCATAAGGGCGCGGCCCCAAAAAAGACTTTTAGGAAAAGGCAGTAGCCATGCTCAGCATCGACAGCAACTTTCCCGGCGGCAACATCAAGGTATTCGAAAGCCGCGGTGACGCCTTCAACGTCGCCCCAGACTTGCGCGACACGAACTGCTCGTGGTTCTACTGGGCCTTCAGGGTGCGCGGGGCGGCGGGACGTACCCTCGCCTTCCGTTTTGTCTCGGACAACCCCGTCGGCGTCCGCGGGCCGGCCATCTCGACCGACGGCCGCCGCTCGTGGCGCTGGACGACCGAAGCCTTCGACACGACTTCCTTCATCGTCTCCATTCCGCGTGACTGCGATGAAATCTACTTGGCGCTCGCCCCTCTCTACACGCAGGAAAACTGGGACCGTTTCATTGCCACCCTGCCTGCGGACGCCATCCAGCCGGGCTTCTTCACGGCATCGCGCAAAGGACGTCCCGTCGAAATCCTCCACGCGGGCGCCGCACCGGAAAAGACCGAATACCACGCCATTTTCGCCGCGCGCCATCACTGCTGCGAGATGATCGCCGACTACACGATGGAGGGCATCGTCTCGACGGTCGTCTCCGGTGACTCCCCCGAGGCGCAGTGGCTGCGCGACAACGTCTCCTTCTCCTTCATCCCCTTTGTCGACAAAGACGGCGTTGAAGACGGTGACCAAGGCAAGAACCGCATTCCGCATGACCACGCGCGCGACTACGACCGCGACGATTCCATCTATCCCGAAACGATTGCCACGGCGAACCTTGTCCGCACGATGGTCAAGCAATACGGCAAGCTCGATTTCGTCGCCGATCTTCACTGCCCGTGGATCCGCGGCGACAAAAACGAATTCGTCTACCTCGTCGGAAAGGACCTCCCCGGCGATGCTGTTTTCCGCAGGAAATTCGGGCGCTACGTCGAGCGTAGCTGCCCGGCGGACGCCATCCCCTACTACCAGAAGAACGACGTCCCGTACGGCACCAGCTGGAACACCGCCGCCAACTACACGCAAGGCGCCACCCTCCCCGGCTGGGCAGGCAAACTCCTTGGCGTCAAGGCCGTCGCCTCATTCGAAATTCCATACGCCAATGCCAGCGGCGCTGTCGTCACGGCGGATTCGGCGCGCTTACTCGGCGTCGCCATCGCCAAGGGTCTGGCGCAGTATCTCAAGCCAGGCCGGAAATTCCGGTAGCCAAGTTCGTCAACTTCAAAAACATAATTTCATGTATTTTACATACACACGATTAAGGGACTGTCCCTCTATTAAGTACGCGAGAGATGGTGAAGACTGTCTACCTTTTACTTGAAAATTGAAATGAAATCGATGTTCTCGGCGGCCAAGGTGAATACGGAATAAGGCAAGGCCGCCGCAGTGACCTGCGTAGCCTGCAAATAGGCGCCGTAATCGACGTCGGATTCCTCCGGCATTGGTCGACGGAGGCCGAAAAAGACGAGGTCGGAATTTGCCGATGCCGACGCAATTGTTTCCATTGGACTCCGCCCCGTCTCCGGCGGGAGCACGACAACTTCGGCCACCACCCGCGCCTCGGCAAGGAATTCCTCCAGAATCCGGCGGGACTCCCCTGCCCGTTCCACACTTTCAGCCACAGTGCAAATCCTCAGTGTCGCGCCGCGCCATTCGTCGGAGCGCATCAAAAGACAAGCCAGCGCCAACATAAACGGCGCATTGCCTTGTTTGCCGCGCCACCAAATATCCACCCGTTTGTCCCGGCGAGATTCTCCTGAAGTGCCACCAAGCTTGTCGGCGACAATCACGGCGTTACGGTTTCGACTCGTCAGGAGTTTGACGAATTTTCCGTACTCCCCCGCATTGGCAGCATCCGTGGAGACGCCAAGCAAAACCGTGTTGGGCGTGACCGGGCCCCAGCCAAAGGTCCGGACTAACTCGCGCATCCCGTCCCAGCGGTCTTTCCCGGGGTGGATGCAGACTTGCGCCTCGATTCCGCGCTCGCCAAGGTAGGCGGACGATGCCTGGCGCATGTTTTCCGCATGTTCGGATGTCCAGTTCTCCTCGGGGATGACAGATGCCACCGCGACAAGACTCTTGTTCTGGGAAATCGCGTCGGCCATCTCAAGAAGATGCCACCGCTTGGCGGGAGAGCCGGCGAAGACAAGAAGAAGCGGCCGCCAGTTTCGCTCGTCCCAGGGGGTTGCCGCGAGCTTGCGGATGATGAAGCGAGCGCCAAACATCAGCAATCCAAGGCGCATGTCGCCCCAGCGGGCGCGGACAGCCCGCCGCTTCATGCCCCAGTAGACAAGGAGTTCGAAGGACAAGGCGACAAATGTCCAGCCGGGGCTGATCATGAACATCATCGCGGTGCAACCGAAAAATCCCACGAAGGAAAAGAAGGACTTGACCCGGAATGTCGGCCGCCAGGAGGGATTGCCCATGGTCTCCTCAAGGGCGGCGCAAAGATTGAGCAACCCATAGGTCGTCAAGTTGAACATCGTAAGGACCGGGGCGAGGGCGTTGATATCGCCCATCCAGATTCCGCAGGCGGCGACGGCGAAGACAAGGGCGGTCGCGAGGCGCGGGTCTTTGTTCACCCCGTACCCACGGCCAACAAACCTGGGCAATGCGCGATCAGCTGACAGAGCTTGAAGAACCCGCGGTGCGGCAAGAAGGCTCCCAATGGCGCTTGACAACGTAGCCGCGAGGATGCCAAGCATAACCGGCACTTCGAAGAGGGCGCATTTCTGGAAAACCATCGTGTCAGTCTTGAGAACGCCGGGATCGGATACGAACCCGAAGAGGACAATTGGCACCGCCATGTAAATGGCGTATCCCGTCAACACGGCCGCCAACGTGCCGACGGGAATCGATTTGCTCGGGTTCTTCAAGTCGCCCGACATGCCGACGCCGGAAAGGATACCCGTGACAGCCGGGAAGAAAACCGCCAGCACCGTCCAGAAGCCAGCCGACGGCGGGACAAGCGAAGATTCGGGAACCGCAAGGGGAACGGGCGTCTTGCCCAGGAAGAACGAAAACAGTGACAAGACAATCGCCCCCATAATGAAATACTGCGTCCTCAAAGCAATGTCGGCGGAAAAAGATGCGACAACGGCAATCACCGCCAAGGTGGCGAGACCAATGAACCTGGGATCGACCGCGCCCAGGAACGGCACACCCTGCACAAGCGCCTCGGAAAAACCCGCAAGATAAAAGGAGATTCCAACAGCTTGGGAAAGGGCAAGAGGGAGGCCTAACGCGGCTCCTGCCTCAATGCCCAGCGACCGCGAAAGCATATAGTAGGCTCCCCCGCCCCTGACGCGCATATTGGTTGCAAGGGCGGAAATGGAAAGTCCAGTCAAAAAGGTAATCGCACTGGAAAGTGTGACAATCGCCAGGGTTCTTGCAAGACCGACGTTTCCCAGCACCCATCCAAAGCGCAGGTACATGACAACGCCGATAATCGTAAGGATGCTTGGGGTGAACACGCCTTTGAAAGCACCAAAACCATACCCCTTTTCTTGTTCAAAGCTTTTGTCCATATTTACAAACTCCTTCCTTTCAATAGAGGGACAGTCCCTTAGTCTTGCGCATGCAACACATTAGCAATTGCCTTTCTACGCGGAAAATGAGACCGGGGATTTTTTGAGGTCGCGCGCGGCGCAGAGGGGTTCGCCGCCCCAGTCCAGGCACCAGCCAACGGCGCGGGCGCCGGTCCTGCGCTTCGCGCCGAAATGGCCGCGGTGGCTTTCGAAGACCGCGTCGACGAACGCCCGGGAGCCGAAGGCCACGCCGCGCGTGAAGTGCCCCACCTTGCAGCGGAGGAGCACGGGGAGCGGGAGCTTGCCGTGTTCGCGGACGACCTTTTTGACCTCCTCCTTGTCGAAGACGTCCGAGCCCTTCAGGTAGAGCAACTGCCGGTACTGCGGCGCGTACTTCGAGGTGAAGTCCCCCGGGGCCGGGTCCT
>JAZQOA010000034.1:0-4781 GCA_045627605.1 Kiritimatiellia bacterium
AAGCCGGTTCTCGCGCGGATGCTGACGGCGGCCTGTCGCGACGCCTGCAAGGGGATGATGCCGCCGAAGTCGGGCGGCAACGAGTTTTCCGTGAAGGAACTCGTGCTCGCGGTCGTCGAACTGGAGTAGGCGGGAACCTTCCCCAGGGAGATGACGGACCGCTGGCGCGCGGACCTGACGTCCGTTGTCGCGACGAATTGCTACACCACCGGCCGGCTCAAGATCGGCGAGCCGCGGGCGAGCAACTGGGTCGTCTTCGCGGCGGCGAGCGAGCAGGCGCGGCTTGCGTACGGCATGGGCGGTGACGCGGCGTTTGTCGAGCGGTACGTGAGGGACCAACTCCGGTGGTTCGACGCGAACGGGATGTACAAGGACCCGCACCAGCCGGCCGTCTATGATTTCGTGACACGGCTCCAGTTCATGCACGTTCTCGACTGGGGCTATGACGGTCCGTCTCGCAAGGCGCTGGAGGCGCAGCTGGAGAGGTCCGCCGAACCGACGCTGAAGATGCAGTCCGCCTGCGGGGAGATTCCGTACGGCGGCCGCTCCAACCAGTTCCTGCACAACAACACCTTCTACTCCGCCGTGTGCGAGTGGTATGCCGCGCGCTTCGCGAAGCGCGGCGAGACCGGGAAGGCGGCGCGGTTCGCCGCGGCGGCGCGGCGGGCGACGGAGGCGCTGCGTCCGTGGCTCCCGGGGCGTGCCGGCTCGGACGTGAAGAACCGCTATCCGCGCGAGACCGGGAAGGGCGTCTATTCCGCGAAGGGCGACATGGGCTGCGAGCGCTACGCCTACTTTGACAAGTACATGGTGACGATGGGCTCGTGGGCGATGGGCGCGTGGTGCTTTGCGAAGGCGGCGAAGGGCCTCGAAACGGCGGAGGGCGGCGAATCGCCGTTCGTCTTCGCGACCACGCCGGACTTCCACTTCGTGTTTCTCTCGGCGGGCGACTACTCGGCGCAGTTCGACTACAATGCGAATGCGTACTACGACTGCAACGGGCTCGGACGGCTCCAGCGCCGCGGCGCGCCGGGGACGATCTGCCTGTCGACGCCGTGCGCGAAGAAACCGGGCTATCGCATTGAGACGCCGAACGACGCGGCGCTTGCGTTCGCGCCGGTCGTGGCGGGCGATCCGAAGTACGAATTGACGCGGCAGAGAGCTGACGACAGGTGCGCGGAGACGGAGTGGAAGGTGGGGCCCGTCGCATGGACGGTTTCGCTTTCGCCCGAGGGGCTGTCCGCGACATTGGAGGGCGAAGGCGAGCTGGCGGTGTCGCTGCCGGCGTTTGATTTCGACGGGCGGGAGAAAACCGTTGTCGCGGCGGCCGGGAAATCGCTGACGATTGCCTATCACGGCTGGATCTGCCGCTACGAGACCGACGGCAGGATCGTCGACACGGGCCGCAGCGCCTGCAACCGGAACGGGCGTTACCGCCGGTTCGAGGCGCAGGGCGAGAAGAAGCTGACGGTCAGGGTGGCAATTGAACCGCAAGTTGGGGGCGCGGAGACAGCAAGCGTACGACAGCAAGGTTGGATCGACGGGAAGACAGCAAGCGTACGACAGCAATGAGAGACGGCGGGATGACGGCAGACGAGAGACAACAGGAAGGCGTGGCGAACGGCGGCGAAACTTGCTGTCGTACGCTTGCTGTTACTCCGATGCGCCACAAGGGTCTGACGGGCTGGCGATACGACTGCAAGTGCAACTATATGATCACGCTCGTCACCGAGCCGCGCACCGCGATCTTCGGTGTCTTGCGCGAATGGGGCGTCGAACGCTCGGCCGAGGGCAAGGCGGTCTATGAGGTCTGGCAGCAGATCGAGGCGAAGTTCCCGGGCGTTCGGGCGACCTACAACGCCATTATGCCCGATCATTTCCATGGCATCGTCTACATCACTTTCGATGGAGCTGCCGAACTGGGCGAGGTTGTCGCTTTTTTCGCCGCAGAGGTCGAGCGGCGAATCGGCCGGCGCGTGTGGTGCGGGCTCTGGCGCGAATCGGTCTGTCTCGCGAAGGGGCAGTTGCATCGGCAGATCGAATATGTCGTGTCAAACGCGAAGCGCCGCTGGATCAAGGAGAACAACCCTGGGTTGTTCAGGAAAGTGATGGGCTTTAACCATTGGCGACTTGATCGCGCCAACGAAACGCTGGGCGAGGTCGCGGGGGCCGACAGCTGGGATTTCCGAAGATTTGCGCACGATCCGGCCGCCGAGTATTGGGATCTCGAGACCGGCGAAGAAATCGCGAAGCCGCGAAAGGCAAATCGGCTTCAGCGCACGTTTGGGGAACAGCAAGCGTACGACAGCAAGGTTGGGGCGGCGGAAAGACAGCAAGCGTACGACAGCAAGGGAGACGGGCTGTCTTGCTGTCGTACGCTTGCTGTCGTTCCGACATGGACGGCCCTTGGCAATCCGTTTCTGCTTGACGCGCCGCTGCTGGTGAGCGTTCGCGTCTCGACGATGACCCCGCCCGACGAGCTCGACCGGCTTGTGGCGAAGGTTGCGGCCAAGGCCGAGCGCGGAGCGGTGGTCATCGGGCCCTGGATATCCCCGGGCGAAAAGCTGATCAAGGCCGCGGTTGCGGAAGCCGACGGGCGGATCGTTCAGCTTCTTCCCGAGGGAATGGGCTGCTACTACAAGCCGGGCGGGCGCGACTTCGAGCTTTGCGCCGAAGGGCGCATGCTGCAGCTTTCGCCGTTTGCGCCGCGAGAGGCGGGGGCGGAGAGGGTGGCCTACGGCAAGGCGCGCTTCGAGTGGCTCAACCTGGCCGCGCGGGCGATGGGCGACTTGGCGATGGGGTGTTCACGGGCACAGCTGGGGAAAACAGCAAGCGTACGACAACAAGGTGTGGGCGCACGGCAACAAGCTTGCTGTAGTACGCTTGCTGTTACACAAGGGGGTGACCAATGATTTTTTCGATTCTTCTTTCTTCGATTTGCCTCTGCGGGGAGGCGCCGGAACGGGCGAACGACTTCTTCTGGGAGAACGACCGCGTCGGGTTCAGGGCCTATGGGCCGGGCGATGTGCACAAGTGGTCGGGCATCGACGTCTTCAACAAGTCGGTTTCGACCAACATTGTCGTTCATTGGCTCAGGCACCACAGCTCGCCGAACTTCCACAAGAATTACGGGCAGGGCATGGACAACTACGCGGTCGGGCCAGGGCGCGGCGTCGGCGGCGTGGCGCTCCGCAAAGACGGCAAGTGGCTGCCCGACTACGGCAACTGGGTTGCGTACCGCGTCGTGACGAACAGCGACGAAGTTTGCGCCTTTGAGCTTGACTACAAGTTGCCGATCGGGGGAACGATGACGTTTCTAATCGAAATGCGTCGCGGCACTTCATTCTTCCTTGAGTATGTTTCGTTTTCGCCCGATGTTCCGCTTGAGGGCGTCGAGATCGCCGTTGGAATCGACACGAGCGCGGAACGGCTGCATACGGGCGATCTGTTCGTCGACAAGAAGAGGGGAATCATTTCGCTGTTCGAGGATCCGCATACGATCAAGGACAACAAGCGTACGACAGCAAGGGAGGGCGGTGAGCCGATTAAGGGCGAGGAGGGCTCGATGATGTCGGCGATCATTGCCTTTGCGGGGGATTATGAGATCGTTGAAGGCCCGTGTGGCGAGACGATGCTGCTTGGCAAGAGATTGCCGCGGCGGACATCCGACGGAAGTCCTGTCGTCGATGTCCTTGTCGGCGCCGACTGGACCGAGGCCGGACGCTTCAGAACCGCCGAAGAATGGCATAACTACGTAAGAACAGGAAAGGAAAAGAAAAAATGATACTGACACTACTGCTGGCGACAACCGTGAACTACACCGTTCAGACGGCGTGTCATCCCGATGACGTGAAGACCTACGACACCGCGAAGCTCCGCGAGCGGTTCGTGATGGAGAAGGTGATGGAGCCCGACAAGATCAACGTCACCTACACGATGTACGACCGCTTGATTTACGGCGGGGCGATGCCGGTGAAGGGCGAGCTGACGCTCGAGTCGTTTGAGGAGCTGAAGGCGGAGTGTTTCCTTGAGAGGAGGGAACTGGGGGTCATCAACGTTGGCGGAAAGGGTGTGGTTGAGGTGAAGGTGAAAGGTGAAGGTGAACAATGGACGAAAGAGTCTTATTCTCTGGAGTTTAAGGAGGCGCTGTATGTCGGGTGCGGAAAGAAGGTGGTGAGCTTCAGGTCGGTTGATCCGAAGAACCCGGCGAAGTTCTACTTGAACTCCGCGCCGGCGTACAAGGAGTTCGTGACGCAGCGCATCACCAGCGACCAGAACTGCAAGAAGCCCGGCTATACGATCGGCAACTACATCAAGGCCGGCAAGATGGAAGAGTCGAATGATCGCGTCATCAACCAGCTGATCGCCGCGCCAGTGCTGACGAAGGTAAAGGGTGGCGGCTGCAATCAGCTGCAGATGGGCCTTACCGAACTGAAGCCTGGGAGCGTCTGGAACACGATGCCGCAGCACGTCCACAACCGCCGCATGGAGGCGTACTTCTACTTCAACGTGCCGGAAGGGCAGGCGATCTGCCATCAGATGGGACAGCCGCAGGAACAGCGGCTCGTGTGGCTCCACAACGAGCAGGCGATCACCGCGCCGGAGTGGTCGGTGCATTCCGCCGCGGGAACCTCGAACTACATGTTCATCTGGGGCATGGGCGGGGAGAACCTGAACTATGGCGACATGGACAAGGTCGGCGTGATGGAAGTGAGGTGAAGGAAATGACGGGTCTCGATATCAAGAAACCAGGAACGGCGATGTGGGACGCCGCATCGCTC
>JAZQOA010000035.1:0-8024 GCA_045627605.1 Kiritimatiellia bacterium
CGTCGGCGTCCGAAAGGCCGTCGCCATCGGTGTCCGCGAGGCGCGGGTCGGTGCCGTAAAGCCTGACCTCCTCCCAGTCGGCGTGGCCGGCGCCGTCCGTGTCGCCCGCGCCGTCGCCGAGGTCGCCGACGTACTTGAGCACGACGGACGTCGTGTTGGTCGCGACGTCGATGGCCTGCACCGTGCCGTCGCGGAAGACGCCGACGGCAACCTCGTTCGTCGGCATGCCGTTGTAGCGGTAGACGACATCCCCGCCCTGGAGGAACTCCGCCTGGAACGTCACCGGATTGTCCGTGAGCCGCAGCGGCATCGCGCCCTCCCATGTCACGAGGCGCGTGCCGCGTTCCGTCACCGCCGTCCAAATCCGCGAGACCGCGAAGCGATCCCAAAGGGACTCGGGCAGGAAGCCGAAACTCCCCTGCATCGGCGCGTAGACCGTGACGTTGCTGACCGCGAGGATTTCGGCGAGCTCGGCGATGGGCACGCCAAACGACGGGGAATTCACCGTAACCGTCCCGTCCGTCTGGACCCAGACGGGATTCCCGCGGACAAGGCCGTCGCGGACAAGCCTGTTGGTGAAGGAGTCGAAGAGCCAGAATCCGTCGTCGTGCGCCCCGCGTTTCGCGATGTTCTCCGCGACGACGGCGTCGTCCGGCATGGCTATCGCGTGGGGCTCGTCCGTCCGCGACAACGCCGCGTAGCCCGTCGTCTGTTCGACCGGCGAGAAGAGGTTGGCGACCACGCCGCCGACGAAACGTCCGGCGGACTGCATCAGCCGGTTCGTCGCGCCGCCGAAATCCTTGTCCGAGCCATACGCCACGGCGACGGCAAGAAAGACAACATAAACGATCTTGGCTGGTTTTCCGAGACTATGCCAAACAAGCACCAAATCACTGAAGACGCCCTTTCGGTACATCGCCCGAAAGACCGGCGCAAGCGTGGCAAGCGAAAAAAGAACGCCACATATCTTCGTCAACGCAACCATCAACAGACCGGTATAATCGCTTCAGTGGATATTGCGAAGTGAAAAACAGCTTTGAGCCTCTGGAGAATAAAAAAACCGCTCAAACCTTAGTTTCAAATGGTTTAAGCGGTTCTTTAAGATGGTCGGGGAGAGGGGATTCGGACCCCTGACCTTTTGGTCCCGAACCAAACGCGCTACCAGGCTGCGCTACTCCCCGGACTCCTTCAAAAAAGGTTAGACTATCATACCCCATTCCGCCTTTTTTGTCAAATTTGACTTCGACAATTTGACAATGCGCGGTTCCTCACCCGATTTGAGAGGGGCTGCGGCGGTCTGCGGCGGTTTCATCGCTTCCAAAGAGGAAGCGCTGGAAGGCGCGGCGGTAGATACCGTCGACTTGGCCGGCGGAAAGTCCAAGTTCCGAGTAGATTTCGCCGTCGCGCTTCTGCCATGTCCGCGACCATTCCACGCCGTAGTCGGGCGTCATACCGTCCGTACCGAAGAGGACGTGGTCGTCGATGTCGTAGCCGACGGTAAAGAGCTTCGTCAAGGCGTCGCGCCGGAAGATGGGCGGCGTACCGGGGGTGATGTCCACGAACATCTCAGGTGTGTCGTCGCCCCACATCTGGATGGCGTTGAGAAGCTTTCCGAAGACCGCGATGCATTCATCGCACCACGGCCATGAAATGTGGGCGAGGGCAAAGCGCAGGCGAGGCACCGCGAGAAGCGCCTCGTAGTTGCCGGGGCGCGTGTAGCACGAGGAGTAGCGGCCATCCCAGAGGATGCCCGAGTGGAACATCACGGGCTTGCCGGCCTCGGCGATCTTGCGGTAAACAGGCAGGGCGCGTTCATCGCCCGGCATGAAAGTCCCGGGGAGCACCTTGAAGCCGGCCATGCCCTTCGACAAGGCGAGGTCAACGAGGTCGAGCGCGTCGGGGGCCGTTGGGTTGATCCAGTAAAACGGGAAAAAATTCGGCTCGCCGCCAAGCCATTCGAGAAGGTTGTCGATTGCCCTTTCAGGTTCGGGCGCGACGGGCGAGAGAGGCCCGACCGGGTCGGGGTTCTCGGTGAAAAGCGCACCGCCGTCAATGCCGGCGGACTTGACGGCCGAGACGAACCTGTCGTGGTCGGGTTTGCCCGGCATGACGTGGATGTGGGCGTCATACCGCCCGGGGGGAAGAATGTTTGCTGTCATGGTGTCCTCCAAATGCTCCTTCTGCTATTATACCACGACCGCCAATATTTGCTATACTTGAAGGCAATGAAAAGAACTGTTCAAATCGATGATCTCGCGGCCATGCGCGCTTTCGCGGCGGCAATGGCGGCGGAACTTGCGGGTACCGGCACGGTAATCGCCCTCGAAGGGGATCTCGGCGCGGGAAAAACGACTTTCACGCAGGCTTTCGCGGCGGCCCTCGGCGTCAGGCGCCCAGTTACAAGCCCGACCTTCACGCTCGTCGGCGAATACAAGCTTCCCAACGGAGGGAGGCTCGTCCACATGGACCTCTACCGGCTGAAATCAGCCACCGACCTCGACGCCCTGGGATTCGACGAGTACCTGCAATCCGGCGATCTCGTTTGCATCGAATGGCCCGACCGCGCCGAAGGCGCCTTGCCTCCCGACACGCTTTACATGCGCCTTGAAATCCCCGCGGGCCGTCCCGACGCGCGCATCGCGACACTCTCTGGCGGGAAAGCGTAGTCCGCCCCGCGTCTTCCCAGCCCCATCCCATATTGGAGTCCCGATGAAAAACGGCATAATCGCCACGCTAATCCTGGGAATGATTCTCTGGGCCGTTGTCACATGGCCGCTGCCGAAGCACTTCGGAGAAGCCGTGCCCTATTCCGAAAAGCGCGCCGAAGGCGAGCCCGCCGTGACCGCCTTCGTGCCGGGCGACCACATTCAGCTGATGTACCATTTCTGGCTCTGCCGCGACATGATCGCCGGCAAGACGCCCGCCTTTTCCAACGTCTACGAATTCAACACCGCGGGCGACAGGGAAAAATTCAAATTCGACACCTACTACGTCCCCTTCTCGCTCGTCTACGCCCTTGTCTCGCCGCTTTTCGGCGACGCGGCAGGCTGGAACGCCGCCGGGCTTTTCTCGCACCTCCTGGGGCTCGCCGGCTTCTTCCTCCTGGCGTTTCGCCTCTGCAAGTCCCCCCTGTTGGCGGCAGGCCTCGCCGTGACCGCCTCGGCCTTCCCCTACAAGTGGATCTCGCTCATCTGCGGCAGCCCCACGGGTTTCGCCATGTGTTTCGTGCCCTGGCTTTTCTACGGAATGGACCGCATGGTCCGCGACGCCTCGACGCGCGGCGGGCTCGTCGCCGGCCTCGCCCTGCTCCTTTCCTACTGCTCAGACCTCCATGTCTTCTACTTCCTTTCGCTCGCCACGCCACCCGTTTTCCTGCTCTACGTCCTCTGCCGGGACGAAACCTCGAAACCCCTTGCCGCCGTCGCCAAGGCGGCGCTTCCGCTGGTTGCCTGCGGTGTCGCCGCCATGGCCATGGCCAAACTCTCGTCCTCCAATCTCGGGGCTTCGACAATGGCCGGGGGCCGTACCCTGCGCGAAGTCAGGCTATTCTCGCCGATTGCCAGCGGGATCATACGCCGCGAGCATCTTGCCGGAGCCTCAAACCAAATCTTCATCGGGCTGGTCCCGTTCGCCTTCCTTCTTTTCGGCTATGTCCTGTTCGCCTTCGGGAACCACACGCCACGCACCTGGAAAAAAGCGCTGGTCGTCGCGCTTCTCTCCATGGCCGCCGCCTCAGCCTATCTGCTGGCCCTTGGCGCCTACGGGCCAATGGACGCCCTGCCGCTGCGCGTCGCGCGCAAGCTCATCCCCAAGTATACGATGATCAGGCAATCCGCCAAGATTTTCTGTCTCATGCCCGCCCTGCTGACGGCCTTGTCGGCGGTTTTGCTTGCCAAGGCGCGGGAATCGCGCCTCCCCGCCGCCATCGCCCTCCTGCTCCTGCTTGCGGCCACCGTCGAGGAATCCTCCTGGTTTGCCCCGAAAATCTGCCGTCTGCCGAAGCGCGCCCCCGCTTTCGAGGCCGTCGCCGCCACTGCGGAATCGCCAAATCCCAAAGCCATTTGCGCCACGCTCTGGCCCGGCGACTCCCACTGGTCCGCCGCCTACGAATTCGGCGCGATGAAATCACGGGTCAGGCTCCTCAACGGCTATTCACCGTCGGTTCCCGCCGACTACGGGGAACGTGTTTTCAAGCCGCTCTCATCCATCAACGAGGGAAGCCTCTCCGACAGCCAGCTGGCGCTTTTGGCGGGATTCGGCGTGGACTTCGTGATTTTCCACGAAAACTACTATCCCTCAAAGGTCTCGCCCTTCCCCGCCGGCATCGCCCTTCGCGAGCTCAACGACAACCCGCGCCTGCAACTGCTCTGCCACGAAGAGGGGACCGCGGCCTTCAAAATCACTCCCGCAAACATCCGGGAGCCAGCCACCGGAGACATCCGCCCCTACCTCGACTACCCTGCGGCCTGGCATTGGGACGGCCACAAGACGGCCCGGTCAATTGAAACGGCCCCCAAAGGCGAAATCAACCTCAAGCTACGCGCCCCCGTCGCCCTGCGCACCGGGTTGCGTTTTCTGTTGCTTGACGAGGCCAAGGGCTGGTTCGAGATTCCGCTCGACAACCCCATGGGCGGATTCTACAAGCTGCCCGAAGGAACAGGGAACTTGAAGCACATGCTGGTTTCCGCCGGCACTTTCCCCATGGACTTTTCAAACGCGGTCAGCCTCACGCCCGCCTGGATGTTCCACGAGGGGACGTCCAACACGGCGGACAACTCCGTGACATTCGCACCGGAGAACACCCCCGCAGGCGTTGTTCTCCACGGCCCCGGACTGCCGATTCCGCACGGACGCTATCGCCTTGAAGTGACGGTCGCGGGCGGTTCGGCCAGCAACAGCGGCGTATCGTGCGGCACTCTTGGAGACGGTGCCTGCGAATACCGCTCCGTCCCCTTCTCCGCTTTCCCCGGCGACACGGCAGCCATTGAATTCAACCATGTCTCGGATTTCCCGTTTGAAGTCCGGGTCTCGTATGGCGCCGCCGCAGAGGCAACGGTCAAGGCCATTACGCTGACAAAGCTGGAGTAAGGCAATCGGCCACGCGGGAGCATGCCCCACGCATCCGCCGATTGCATCATTCACGGTGTTGCGCCGGAACAGCCCTACCTCACCTCAATCGCCCCGAGTCGAAGCGTGGGCGAGCCTTTCTTCATCTCAAGCAGATCGAGGGTGCGGCCGTACTGCGACACTCCGATTGCTGAAACCTTGACAGGCCAGTTGATGCGACCGTCACCGGAGCCGTCGCGGGTCCAGAGCCATTCGTTCATGCCGGGGCCCATGATCACGACATCGGACTTGTCCGTGACGGGCACCTGGAGGAAATTCCAGCCGTCGTAGTTGAAGGCGAGCTTGGCGGGCCAGTCATAGACATAGCACCCCACTCCGCCGATGCCGGATGTGTACCACTTCTCACCCTCGGCGTCGGTCAGCTCGAAGGAGACTTTGCCCCAGTTCGAATTGCCCTTGGCCCAGATGCCGAGTGTATTAAAGGACTTTTCAATCGTTTTCGGCTCTTTTAGCTTGAGGAAGACGTACTCCTGCATGATTTCGGGGCAGTCCTCCTGCGAAAGATGCTCAAGTTCAATGCAGGCGCCGCGCTCCTCGTCCGTGACGGTCTTCGCGGCAAACTTGCCCGGGCGGAATGGCGCCGAGTCAAACTTCGGGTCGATGCGGACATCCTCGTCGAAGCAAAGGTCAATGCCGTCGGCGGAGTCGAACGCCTCTACGACCGTGCGCTGCGGTTCTCCGCGCTCCAAGCGAGCAAAGTCAGCCCGTCGCTCGTTCTTGAAGGTACGCGACATCGCGGCGGTGAAGGACGCGATCTGCTCCGAACTGATGATGTAGCACGGTTCATCTGAAATCGCGACATCCTTTGCGGAGGATATTTCGCGCGCGCCAAGAAGCGAAACCAACTCGTACTTCTTTGCGCCGTCCTTCCAGTTGATCGCCGCCGTCGTCTCGCCGCGGGAATCCCAGATCGCGTAAATCCACTTGCCGTCCTTTGCCTTGAACTCAAGGGCGTAGACCGTCAGCGACCCCGTTTCGACCTGACGCAGGAACTTGGCGCGGTCGAGAACGAGGGTCATGTTCGCGACAGCCAGCGCGTTCTCACGCGGATAGGCCATCGGCCAGCGCGAGAAGGTACCGGAGCACCAGATTGTATCGGCGTAGCTGTTGGCGGTTTCGGTGCCGCAGCCGACGGGAATCGTCTTGTAGCCGAGGGCGTGGGCGATCAGCGCATCGCGAAGATTCACCGCCGCCGCGCCGCGGAAGGAACGCTCGTAGCGCTCGGTACGGCACTTCCATTCCCACGGGCAGTCCATCGTTTCGGGATAACCGTAGATCCGGGCGAGCTTCTTGATGAGCCACGGCGTGAGCGCCGTCGTCATTTCCGGCGGCATCGTGAGGCCGACAGACTCCTCGCCCCAGGAATCAACGAGCGACTTGTCAAGGCCGCCGCGCATCAGTTCGGCAATCAGACCGTATGATTCGCCGCTGTTGCCGACGATCATCTTCACGGACGGATCGACCTCATGCCAGCACTTGATCGTGCGCGTGGCGTTGGCGACGCGGTTCTCCTGGTGCTTGAGCGCCGCCTCGTTCAGCTCGGTTTTCTCACCGTAAAGTTCCTTCGGGAACGGCCCGCCGCCGGACTCGTGGAAGACGAGCGCCTGCTTGCAATGCGGAAAAGCCGTCACATATTCGCGCATTTTATCCATCGCCTTCTTGCGGTCGGCTTCACTGTCGGAAGGCACGCCGATATACGGGAATTCGGCATGGGTGAAGCCGTGGGCCTTCATCGTCGCGTTCGTCTCCCACATCCCGGCCTTGGGATTGAGATCGAGGAGCGTGCGCTTCACACCGAGATAGTCGTAGGCAGGCGACCAGTCCTCGAAACGCGGCGCGGTGCCGTGCGCCCCGCGGAAGTTCCAGCTGTAGTACGGCGAATCGTAAACGGCTTCGCGTGTGTTCTTGGCAAGAAGGCCGTAGGTGGTGTCGTACCACTGGAGCAGACGGTCGGGATCGTTCTTCGTGCGAAGCGCATAGCAGACGCGGTAGAGGCCGAGACCGGCCGTGACGGGAAGTTCAAGCGTCTTGGAGAAAGCGGAGTTGAAAGAGTAGTCCTGCTTGGAAACGAAGACATCGTCGCTCCCCTCGCCCGCCTTTGCCACCTCGACCGACAGCGTGTAGTTGCCCTTCGTGACGGGACGCGCCTCGACATTCACCTTCGGCGTCTCGCCGGGATAGTAGAGCGAATACGGACGCTCGGGCGTGACGCGGAACCAGACGGGCGACTCGACGAGTTTGCCCTCAAGGACAACGACATTGCTGCGGATTTCCTCGGCGGGCATCTTGCCATGGTCGATGTAGTAGCGGTTCTTCTCCCAGAGCGGCCCCGTGAATTCGAAGTGCAGATACGGCAGCTCGCGACGCGAAAGGCCATCGACCATCGAGGTGAGGTCCATGATGCTCGCAATGTCGAAGTCGAAAGTCACCTCGTAGAGGTCGCCCTTCTTCACGACGCGCGGATCGGGTTTGGAGAGGTCAATTGTCTCCTGGCACATGGCGAGCGAGCGCCCGCCGTTGTCGTGGAACTGCGTGAGGCGCGCGGTGATAACCGGCACGAACTCCTTCGGCGCGGTCGGGTCGATCTTGCAGAGCGCCACAGCCTTCGCCCACTGGCGACGCGGCACGTTGAAGAGGCAGCTCGACGGCATGCCCTCGAAAGCATCGCGTGAAAGATAGTGGTTGCACTCGAGCATGAAGGTGCTCAGGTTCTCGCGGACGCGCTCCAGCTTGAAACCGCCCTCGCGGACGGGAAGCGTCCAGATCGCAGGACCTTCAACCGGCTTCATCGCGTCGAACTTGCACCGCGCCCCCGCGCCCTCGTCGCCGACGAACTTCACGGACGTCACGGGCGCGACGAACGCGAACTTCGAGAGGAACTGCCCGTTCAGCGTCGC
>JAZQOA010000036.1:0-15254 GCA_045627605.1 Kiritimatiellia bacterium
AAATGGATTCGCTGATTGTCCCGTCCCACCCCGAAAGCGACAAGGAAACCGGCGCCGTCCATTCATGGGGCCACCATGCCCAAGGCGCCGCCTTGCTTGGCGTCGCGACGGCCCTCGCCTCCCCCGGAGCGCTCAACGGGCTTTCCGGATCGATCCGCCTCATCGCCGTACCGGCCGAAGAATTCATCGAGCTCGGCTTCCGAAAGGAACTCAGGGCTAAGGGCGTGGTCAAGTACCTCTCGGGGAAACAGGAGCTCATTTACCGCGGTCTTCTCGACGACGTCGACCTCGCCTTCATGGTGCACACTTCGGTCACGAAGCGCGCGATGATTGCCAATGCGGGATCCGACGGATTCATTTCGACGGAACACGTTTTCCTCGGCAAAGCGGCCCATGCCGGGGGCGCTCCGCAAAACGGGCTCAACGCGCTCTACGCCGCCAACCTCGCGATCAACGCCGCCAACGCCCTGCGCGAAACCTTTGTGGACGCCGAACACATCCGCTTCCACCCGATCATCACCAACGGCGGCGCCGTGGCGAATTCCATTCCCGACCACGTCGTCGTCGAAAGCTGCGTCCGCGCCTCCACCGTCGATGGCGCGATCCGCGTCAACAAAAGGATCAATCGCGCCTTTGCCGGCGCCGCCGCGGCAATGGGCTGCCGCCTCGAAGTGCATGATCTCTGCGGCTACCTTCCGCGCTTCAACAGTCCTGAAATCAACCAGGTCTTCCACGATGTCGCGGCCGGAGTCTTCGGCGAGGAGAACCTCGATTTTGGCGACGGCTGGGGCACGGGATGCAGCGACATGGGCGATGTCTCGGCGCTGATGCCCGCCGCCCACCCCTACGTCGGCGGCGCGACGGGCACCGAACATGGATCGAACTACGCCATTGTCGATCCCGGGCTCGCCTGCGTGACATGTGCCGCGATCCAGGCGGCAGCCGCCGCGAAACTACTTGGAAACGACGCCAGCCTGGCCCGCGGCATCACCGCCGCCTACAAGCCGGTCTTTGCCTCGCCCGCGGAATACCTCGCCGCCATTGACGGCATCGAATTCAACGGCGAAGTTGTCGAATACGGGGAAAAAGGCGGAATCACAATCAGGGAGGCTTCTCGAAATGGATAAAATCGACGTTTCAAAATCCGCGGAAAACATTGGGGAAGGCATCGTCCGCCTCCACGAAATCGTGGCACGGCTCCGCGCCCCCGACGGCTGCCCGTGGGACAAGGTCCAGACGCTCGAAACCCTCAAGCCCTGCCTTGTCGAGGAATGCTACGAGCTGCTCGACAAGATGGCGACGGACGACACCGCCGGGCACAAGGAGGAGCTTGGCGACGTCCTTCTTCAAATCGTCTTCCAGGCGGGCATCCGCAACGACAAGGGGGACTTCTCCCTCGTCGACGTCCTCAACGCCGTCTCAGACAAGCTTGTCCGCCGCCACCCGCATGTTTTTTCGGGTCTCAAGGTCGCCGGCGTCGATGGCGTGCTCAGCAACTGGGAGAAAATCAAGCGCGGCGAAGGCAAGGGGGAAGGCGGCGCACCGCGTTCCGCCCTTGCCGGCGTCCCCGCCAACCTGCCCTCGCTCCTCAAGGCGCAGCGCGTCCAGGCAAAGGCCGCGCGCGCAGGGTTCGAACCCTGCGCCAAGGACGCCGCCCGCGGGAAAGTCGATGAAGAAATCAAGACGCTCGACGCACTTGCGGATTCCGCCGACCGCGACGCCGTCAAGAGGAAGTTCGGCGATGTTGTTTTCGCCCTTGTGGCGCATGCCCGCGCCCTCGACATCGATGCGGAAACGGCCCTCAAATTGGCAACGGACGACTTCACGTCCCGCTTCCGCGAAGTGGAGGGCGGCAAATAATGAAACTGACCTTTGTCGGCACTGGCGCGGCGGATTGGAACTGGCAGGATTTTCCTCCCGGAACCCGAGGGGCCACATCGACATTGCTCAACGCCTCGTGCCTCTTCGACTTTGGCACAGGCACCATGCGCAATCTCGACAAGGCGGGTGTCAAGGCTTCGTCAATACGCGACCTCGTCGTCACCCACTCCCACCCCGACCACTTCCGCCCCGATTGCGTCGCAGAACTGGCGGGAGCCTCAAAACGCAAGCTCCGCGTCTGGGCCTTTGAACGAACGCTCGCGGACATTCCCGACGGCATCTGCGAAAAACACCCCTTGCAAAAGCGCGATGTCTTCACGGCGGGGGGCTGCAAAATCACGGTCCTCCCCGGAAACCACTTCACCCGCCCCGGCGACGAATCCTTCCACTACCTCGTCGAGCAAAAAGGCGTAAAACTCCTCTACGCGCTTGACGGCGCCTGGATGATGGCCGAGGAAAAACGCATCCTCGCCGCCGCCCTCAATGGCGCAGCTCTCGACGCCGTCATCTGGGATGCCACACGCGGCGCCACCCCTGCCGACTACCGGTTCGCCGACCACAACAACCTCCAGATGATCGACCAGCTGCGCGAAGGGATGGTCGGCTGCGGTCTCGCGACGGACGCCACGCTCCATGTCTTCGACCACATCGCGCAGACGCTTTGGCCCAGGACATCCGCCGCGCGGCTCCGCCTCGCCCAACGCCACGGCGGGCTTCTCGCCGAAGACGGAACCGGCATGGAAATCGGCGTGGACGGGGCGAAATAAAAAAACGCTTGCCACCGCTTCGAAGAAGTGGTATTATATTTACATCGTTTTTCGGGGGTATAGCTCAGTTGGTAGAGCGTCTGAATGGCATTCAGAAGGTCAGGGGTTCGACTCCCCTTACCTCCACCAAACAAAACCTTGCAACTCAAAACCTTGCAAGGCTTTTTTGTTTTTAGGTGTTCTCTTGGGAATCATCTCGGTTGAGGCTATTTCCACACCAAGAGAAGGGCATTTCCCCGCGAGGTCCTGGTAAATCTTCTCCAGCCTTGCCACGCATTGAGTCTCGGCTATTTGGTTCCTCCTAACTGGCCCATTGGAGACTTTCACACCAGACCTTGTGTCATGTCCCGCATACAAAAAAAGCCTTGCAAGTGAAAACCTTGCACGTTTTTTTTGTTTTCCTGTATAATAAAAACGACATGGAACTTGAAGAGATTCTTGCGGAACTTGTCCGCTGGGAGCGGTTCTTCGACAGCGGGGGAACGGCGCGGGAGGATCTTCTCGCGCTCGATTCGCCGGATGTTCGCATCGGTCTTTCAAACGCGGGAATCCTCTCGTCGCGCTTTATCTGCCAGTTCAAGATCGGACGGCTCGATGTTGATTGCACATGCATCGCCACCGGCGAGGAAGATGACGACCGGGAGGATGTGTCCCGCTGGCCGGATGCCCTCGCGACGGTTCGGCTCGCCATCTTGCTCGTGAACGCCGAGCGCGAGGGGCTGGACTGGCTTCCAAACGATCCGCAGGCAACCCTGCGGGTCGAGTCCGACGATACAGGCGTCTCGTTCCGCGTGCGCGACGCCTGGGGCGAAATCTGCGCGGACGAAGAAAGCTGGGACGGGCTCCTGCGCCTTCTCAGCCGGCCGCCGGAAGATGGCGCATCCCGAATCTGGGTGTAACCTTTCGCGGCTCAGCTCGTAATCAAAGCGAAGGCAAAACGGGAAACTTGAAAGCGAGGGTACAGACATGTCATTTGACACGATAGCGTTCGGACACCAGGCGGCCGCCCTGTATGGAATCGGTGCGCCGATTGCCCAGCCGGATCCGTCCGTCCCGGGACAAAACAACATCGTCAACGCCAACAACCAGCTTGAACAGCCGGAGGCCGTCGAGGACCGACCAACCCCCATGCGCTACAACGCCGAGCTCGCGCGTCTCCTCAGGAACGTCGCCGCCGAAACCTGGGCGACGGGCGATTCCAAAGAACTCGAAAAGCTGTCCGCCACGGCCATCAAGGCGGTGAAGAAGGCCGATCGGCAGGCCGTCCGCGAGAGTTTCAAGCAGTTCAAGGGCAAGTCGGAGGCCATCCAGGAGTCGCTCGCCCGGCTCGCGACCTATTCGGCGCGCGATATGGCCACCGCCTTGAAGCGCTGCTCCGACTGGGACATGGCCCAGCAGAAGCTGGAGGATGCCCAGACGCAGGAGGAAAAGGGACTGGCGGAGGTGGCGCTGGCGCAAGTGGCGAAGCCGACGGATGACGAGCGTGAGAAGGCCCGTGAGTTCGAGTCGCTGGTGTCCGCGCTCTCCGACTTCGCGCAGGACCTGCGCGATTTCTCCATGAACAGGGAGCTGCCTGACAGTCTGCGCTACGGAATCGACGACCTCATCCTCACACTTGATTCACGCGTCTCCGAGCTGGGCACACTCGGCATGCACCTCGTGGAAATGGCCGGCCAGGCGGAGGAGCATGGTGGCGCATACGCGGAGATTCTGGAAGGCAACCGCAACATGGTCGCTCTCGCCAAGGGCATGGGCGGCGTCATGCACGGCAACTACGAGAACATCGCCCGCCGCGCCGACAAGGTCGCGGACGCCTGCGACGCGCTCGGCCGTGTACTCAACAAGATTGAATCCGAGATCGTGAGCGGACAGGAACTCTCGGCTCTCCAGACCGCCTTCATCCGCGCCGACGGGCAGATCGGCGCTGTCGCGGGGCAGCTCGATGGCGAACTCGCCCAAACGATGGACCCGAAGGTGCTGGCAGGACTCCGTTCGAAGATCTCCAAACTGCGCAGCCGCCTGGTCGCCTGCCGCGACATCGCCGTCTGCAAGGCGCGCCTTAGGTTCGTGAAGGCCCTGCCCCAACCGTTCGCGACGTGCCTCACGGACACCAGCGACGAAACACTGCGGCTGTGCCCCCGGTTGAAGCGGCTGTACCACGCCCAGAAGGCGTTCACCGATGCCCTTGAGGCGTATGTCATGGACGGGGCGGGACCGTCGAAGCATCCGGCGCTCAACAAGGCGATCCGCACTTTTGCCGGCCTTTTCGACGACGCGAACGTCCCTTCGCTCATCCGCGAGCTCAGTGGCGAGCTGAATACGCTCGCGAGCCAAGACAAACTCACGATGGACGGGCACAAACTGAGGACCGACGTGCAGGTCCTTCTGGCAGAAAACGCCAAGGACGACGATAAAATGACTACGGCGTTCATCCGGGGAATTTTCGGCATAAACGCCTTCTATGTCGAATCGTTCCTCTACGCCTGCCGGGACCAGGTCCAGGCCATCGGCGAGAAACCGGGAACGGGTGTCTTTCTCCCGGGCGACGTCGCGACGGTGGTCGCCGGCAAGGGCAAGTTCTCGGATCTTCTCCTCGCAAGTCTGTACGACGTCGGGCTGCAGTGGATCGACCAGGATCTCGTCGACAGGCCGGGCGTCCAGTCGAAGACCCTTGGCGCGGGCGGTGTGAACACCGTCGAGAAAATCACCTATCCCGCGCCCGGCGGGAACGCCCAGCCTAAGACCATCGTATTCAAGCCCGATTTCCTGGCCAGTGTCGGAAACACCAAACTCAGCCTCTTCAAGGATGGCTACGAGAGCACACCGCAGGCGCTGAAGCTCAACCTTGCCTCAACGGTCATCGCCCGGCGGCTTGGCTGCTCGAACCGCCTGACGAAAACGTCCGCGATGTTTCACGATGGCAAGCTCGGCATTGGCATGACATATGCGTCCGGAGACGAGGCAAATTCATTTGTAAACAAAGGGAAGAACACCCTTGACGATCTGCTCGAATCGGAGAACCCGGCGTTGCGCCGGAAGGGGCTGCGCATCGGCAACGACATCGTGCGCCAGACGATCGACCTCCAGTGGCTGGACCTGCTCGCCGGACAGGGCGACCGCCATAGCAAAAACTACAAGATCGACATCGATGCCAATTCCAATCCCCCCTCGACCGTCGTCACGGGCATCGACAACGACATGTGCATGGCGAAATACCGCACGGGACTGACGCGAATGCAGTTGTCGAAGGAGCGCCGGAAGGATGTTCGGGATGAACTGATCAAGACGATCAACACCTGCAAGATCCGCTACGCGAACCAGTCCGCGAAGAAGGTCGCCGACAAGATGATGCGCGACTACTTCAACAAGGACGGCGAGATCGACTTCAACCAGACGCCGCCCCTGCCGCCGGAACTGGTCGCCGCATTGGGCAAGGTCACCGGGGTCAAGTCCCTGTGCGTTCCCAAGGCAATGAGCCAGGCGATGTTCGAGAGTCTCAAGGCAATCGCCGAAGACGCCACGGGCGAGAGCCGCCAGGCGTTCATTGATGAAATCGCCGCGCTCCTGCCCCCGGCCAATGCCAAGGCCTTCGCCGCCCGGCTGGACAATCTCCTGGCACTCGTGCGGGACGGGAAGATCACGGTCATCCCCGAGCCGACGGACGAGAATCCCACGCCCTGGCTTGCGCAGGACGTGGCGAACAACCTTTCGCTGCAGTCCTTCACCTATCCGCTTTCAGATGACAAACTGCCGCGCGACCCGGAGTTCAAGAAAGTCAAGGACAGTGCGAACAGGATCGTCGGGGTGTTCGTGGTACGCGATTGCGGCGATCTCATGCAACGCCTCCAGTCCGCAGCCACGGCTAAAAATCAGAACTAATGGGCAGGGCTGGCGAACGAAAGCCCATTCTCGCTTTTAAAGCATGGGAACCGGGGCTGCGCGACATTTGATCGCGCCCGTATCGGCCGTACCTGCACCGACCCGCTAACGGAAATCGGCATCCCTCGCCGTCGTTCCTCTTTAAAAGCAAAAAAGACGACTCAAAGAGTCGCCTTTTGTTGATTTTTGGGAAATGGCTCCGGAGGCAGGATTCGAACCTGCGACCGATCGGTTAACAGCCGATTGCACTACCGCTGTGCTACTCCGGAACGAAAGCCGGCAATAAACTTGCCCAAGCAGATGGTGGGAGATACTGGACTCGAACCAGTGACCTTCTGCATGTCAAGCAGACGCTCTAACCAAGCTGAGCTAATCCCCCGCAAAACGAATGAAAATATGATACCACTTATTTTTTCAAGTGTCAAGTCGATTGCTTGGAAATGGTACACGAGGAGAGTGCCCTCTCGGCGCAGGCGCGTGCCCCGATGTCTGTCACGGGCGAGATGTTGCGACATATCGTTGCACGTGGCGGCGACATCCGAGGCACCGGGCGCGAACCTTTCGCGTCTCGTGTCTCTTGTCTCGCGTCCCCCTGTAATGAGCGAGGGCGTGAGACAAGAAGACGCCGGCGCCCCCTCGGCGCGGCGGTCACGCGCGAGCGTGCCCCTCCCAGATTATGGCAGCTCGGCGTTGCGATCTTGGGGAGGGACGTGCTCCCGCACGTCCGCCGAGCAGGGCCAGCGCAATCCCGGCGCAAACCACAGGTGAAGGATTCTCCATCTCCCCACCTCTACACGGCTCAACCGAGGATCCCCGCACCCTCGGCGCGGCGGCCATGCGGGAGCGTGCCCCTGTCCGCAACTCTCAACTGCGCCTCTGGCGCCCGCCCCTATGCCTTGTAAATCTCGCTGATCCAGCCGTAGCGGCGGGCCGCCTCGACATTGGCGACGTTGTCGTCAAGAAAGAGCAGTCGACCCGCCGGAATGCCCATGTCCTTTTCGGAGAGGTCGTAGATCGGGCGGTCAGGCTTTGTAAGCTTGTGCTGCGAAGAGATGATCTCCGAATCGCACAACTCGCGGTACGATGCCGCCAGAGGCTTGAAGTAGTCGACGTAGAACTGGGCGGACATATTCGACAAGATGCCGAGCTTCTTACCCCTCGCCTTGAGTTCGCGCATGAGTTCGAGCGTCTCGGGCGAGAAGTTGATCCACCCTTCGGAATCGACCTTGTAAACCTGGCTGAAGAAGTCGTCGCCGGCGGTCAGGCCGTTTTCGGCGAGGATCTTCGCGTACATCTCCCGGCAGGTCAGGAAGCCGCCGTCAAAGTCGTTGCGGTACTTCCAGATGCCCTTCAGCGCGGCATCCTTTGAAAGCCCCACCTTCTCGCAAAGGGCGAGGACCTTCCACTCGCCCGTCGGCGCCACCACGATGACGCCGCCGAAGTCGAAAACAACGCCGTCGACTTCGTCCAGGTGCTTTTCGACTATGTCCCTCATCTCACCTTGCCCCCGAATTTCCGGCATCCGCCATTTACTGCGGGATCACGGGGAGGACGAGGTGCGAGCCCCCTTCCCCGCCGCGGACGAGGCTCGTCTTGGCCGGGGTCGCGGACTTCTCGTAGTGGGGCGAATTGGAACCCGCAATCTCCACGCGGAGCTTGTGGCCCTTGAGGAAGACGTAGCTGGTGATGTCGACCTGGAAGTCGAGACGCGTCGCCGCATCACCTTCGAACTTGCCGCGGATGATGCCGTCGATGACGTTGAAGGCGCGGCCGTCGGGCCAGACGTCGACAAGTTTCACGGCGACGTCCGCCACGGGGGCCGACGACTTCGCGAGGATCGACGCCCGGACGTTGCCGGTGACTTCGAGGTCGGCCGCGAGGACGTCCGTCGTGTAGCACAGCACGTCGTCGCGCTTCTCGATCTCGGATTGGTCATACTGGCCGCCCGCGTGGATGATGCGCCCGCCCTTCGAGGGAACCGGATTCTCCGGGTCGTAGGCGAAGACATCGGCGCCCTGCCCCGCCGGAGCCTCGAAGGAGAGGCCGAAAGCGTCGCCAAAGTAGAGCTTGCGGAACTGGGTGCGCTTGAGCGGCCATTCGTTCTCGTAGCGCCACTCGTTGCGGCCCATGACGTACATGAGAATCTTGCCGGGGAACTTCGCCGTCTCAGGTGCACGGCCCTCGAGCGCCGACCGGAGGAAGTCGATTTCAAGGTCTTCCGTCACGGACCCGCCCTTGTCCTGGTAGGTGATTTCGGGCTCGTCGTAGGTGTTGACGCCGTGGCTCCAGGGGCCAATCCTGAGGAAGGAGCCTTCGGGCATCTCGTTGAAGCTTTCCGGCGTGGCGATGCCGAGCATGTCGAACCAGCCCGCCTGGTAGAGGGCGCGGGCCTTCGATTTCTTCAGGTTGCGGCGGTTGCCCCGGCTGATCCAGTAGGGGTCGTCGCGGTCGGGGTGCTTCGCGAGCTCGTCCCACGACTCCATGCCCGCCAGGCCGCTGTGCCAGCCCTTGAAGAACTGCGGGATGAGCACGCCGTTGGCGTAGTTGATCGAATAGGGGTCGAAGGTGACGACACTCGGCGCGCAGGCGACGAGCGCGGGATGGCCCGAGCGCATGCAGGCGAGCTGCGTCGCGCCAGGATACGACCCGCCGATCATGACGACCTTGCCGTTGCTCCAGGGCTGCGACGAAATCCACTCAAGAAGATCCTCGGCGTCGTCGACGAGCTGCCAGCTCCAGGGTTCGAACTTGCCTTCGGCATGGCAAAGGCCGCGGCAGTCGGCCGAAATCGTCGCCACGCCCCACTCTTCCGCCCGCTCGGCGAACCAAGGCTTGTCGCTGGCCGTCGCCTGGTAGGGCGAGAACTGCAGGAGGCAGCCGATTTTCTCGGCGCGGTTGGAAGGAAGATAAAGGTCGGCCGCCAAATTGAGGCCATCCCTCATCGGGACTTTGACGTCGTTGAAAAACTTGGCTTCGCCAAGCGTCGCGGATGCACACATGATGATGACTCCTATGGTTGGTGTTTTCATGGTTTGAAAGGTTAGTTTGAGGTTGGGATTTCCACGTTGTCCGCCAGCCACGCCCGGGCGGCGGCCGCGCAGGCCTTGCGCGTGTTGCCGCCCGTGGCGGAGGCCGAGGCATCCCCCACCCGCACCGTCGCGCGGTAGAGGAAGTTGCTTCCGTCGGAATCGAGGCATGTCGTTTCGTATTTCGGCTCGCCAAGTCCCGCCCGCAGGGCGTAGGTCTGCAATTCGCCGCGGGGATCGACATGGAGTGCGCCGTCGCCCGGCGACAAGTCAAGCCGCGGGAGGAGAAATTTTTCGAAAAGGCCGCGCACGGCGTCAAGTCCGCCATCGAGCCACGCCGCACCGAAAACAGCCTCGACAAGCGCCGCCAGCGTGCGTGTGCCCGATCGCTCCGCCCCGTCCCTGACGCCGGGGCTGAAACGCATGAAAGGGGCGAGCCCCGTGCAACGCGCAACTTCGGCAAGAGCCTCGCCGCTCACGGCATGGCTGCGCCTTACCGTCAGGAAACCCTCGTCCATGCCGGGCAGGGCGCGGTAGAGCTTGTCGGCGCAAAGAAGCCCCAGGACGGCGTCGCCCAGGAATTCGAGGCGCTGGTTGTCCGCCACGTCGTTCCGGCCATTGGCGTAGGACTGGTGCGTGAACGCCTCCGCGAGCAGTGACTTGTCCTGGAAGGCAAAACCCAGGGCCGCCTCGATCGCGGCGCAATCAACGCTGTCGTTCACGTGTTTTTTCATCTGGTTCGCCGCTGCGCCCGCTACTTCCGGTCGAGATTCGAGAGAAAAGCGCGCGTACGCTCGCTCGACGGGTTGTCGATGACATTTTCGGGGCGCCCCTGCTCCACGATGACACCGCCCGCCATGAAAACGATCTTGTCCGCCACGTTCCTGGCAAAGCCGATTTCGTGGGTGACGATCACCATCGTCATGTGCTCCGCGGCAAGGGCGCGGATAACCTTGAGGATTTCACCCGTGAGCTCGGGATCGAGGGCCGAAGTCGGCTCGTCGAAAAAGAGGATTTCAGGATCCATCGCGAGGGCGCGCGCGATCGAGACGCGCTGCTGCTGGCCGCCGCTAAGTTCGCAGGGATACGCCCCCGCCTTGTCCGCCAGCCCCATTTTGCCAAGGAGTTCCATGGCGCGGGCCTCGGCCTCGGCCTTGGGGCGTTTGAGAACGCTCGTCTGCGCGATGGTGATGTTGCGGAGCACCGAGAGGTGCGGGAAGAGATTGAAGTTCTGGAAGACAAGGCCGAAATGTTCCTTGGCGGCGAGCAGGACGTGGCCCGAACCGTAGACGCCGTCCGCCACCACGGCGAGATCGCCGTAGCGAAGCGAACCGCCGTCCATTTTCTCAAGAAGCGTGGCGCAGCGGAGGAGCGTGGACTTGCCCGATCCAGACGGGCCGATAATTGAAATCACCTCGCCCTTTTCGACGGAAAGGGAGATGTCCCTGAGGACTTGGTTTTCGCCAAAGGACTTGGAAGCGTGCTCAATGGACAAGACACTCATGATGGCCTCACCGGTAGTAGCTCAGGGACTTTTCGATGCGTTCCATCGCGAAGGCCACGATGAAGTTGAAGATGTAGTAGAAGACGCCCGCCACGATGAAGGGCACCATCGTCGTATGGGCCGCGGCCTCCATCTTCGCGATGGTGAACATCTCCATCACGGAAAGGGCGAAGGCGAGCGAAGTGTCCTTGACAAGCGTGATGACCTCGTTTGTCACCGGCGGAAGGATGCGCTTGACCACCTGCGGGAGGATGATCTGGAAAAAGGTCTGCGACTTCGAGAGCCCCAGGACATCCGCCGCCTCGTACTGCCCAAGGGGAATCGACTCGATGCCGGCGCGGTAGATTTCCGCGAAATAGGCGGCGTAGTTCAGCGAGAAGCCAATCACCACCGAAATGAAACGGTACTCAATGCCGAGGAACGAAAGTTTCGCCAGGCTGATGTCGAAGATGTAGTAGGGGCCGAAGTAGAAGAAAAAGAGCTGGAGCATGAGCGGCGTGCCGCGCATGATGGAGATGTAGATTCTGAAAAACTGGCTGACCAGCTTCAGCTTCGACATCCGCCCGAGGGCGATGAGAAGCCCGAGCGGGAGCGAAAAAAGCACCGTCAATGCAAAAATCTCGGTTGAGGTAAGAAGCCCCTTCGCCAAGGAGAACACCATCGGCCAGAACTGCATTTTCCGCTCCCGCGTTTTGGTTTGCGGGCGCGGAAAACGCGCCCGCAAAGATTCGGCAACTACTTGATGACGTTGGCGACGTCGATCTTGTACTCTTCGGCGAGCTTGTCGACCACGCCCTCGGCGAGCATTTCCCGGTAGGTCGCCCAGACGGTTTCGGCAAGGGCCGTGTTGCCCTTCTTGAAGCCGATGCCGTAGGTTTCCTTCATGACGATCTCGTCGAGCATCTTGAACTTGCCGGCTTTGTCCGCCATCTTCTGCTTGGCGACGCCCACGTCGAGCGCGACGGCGTCGACGGCGCCGGACTCAAGCTCCATCACCGCGTTGTTGTAGGTCGCGGTGACGACGATCTGCTTGAAGGTCTTCCCGATTTCACCGACGGCGGCATTCTCCTCGTCCTTGCCCTGCAGGGCCTTCTGGACGGGGGTGTCGGTCTGGACGGCGACAACCTTGCCGGCGAGATCCGCGAGCTTGGCGATGGCGCTGTCGGCGGCGACGATCACGACCTGGCTGTTGTCGATGTAGGCGGGCGTCCAGGTGTAGCCGTCTTCGCGGCCCTGCATCGTGAAGCCATTCCAAATGCAGTCGATGGAGCCGGAGTCAAGCTCGGCGTCCTTGGCGTCCCAGTCGATCGGCTTGGCGACGAACTTCCAGCCCTGGCGCTTGCAGACCTCGCGGGCGAGATCGAGGTCGAACCCCTTGTAGGTGTCGCCATCCTTGTAGCCATAGGGAGGGAATTCAGCGTCGAAACCGACGGTGAACGTCTTTTCAGCCTGGGCTTCGGGAGCCGTGGCCTCGGCCTTGGGCTGCTCGGCCTTCGAGCAGGCGCTGAAAACCGCGGCGGCGCAAAGCGCGGCGGCGGCAATCATCATGTTCTTCATTTTGTGTTGTTCCTTGATTGCGCCACCCGCGCGACGCCACCAGGCGCCACGGATGGCGGCTGGTTGTTTATGAAAGTTTGCGAAGGGCGGCGGCGGCGCGGCACTTCGCCGTGATTTCGCCCCACTGGCCGGCGGCGATTTCAGCGGACTTCGCCATCCAGCTCCCGCCAACAGCCGCGACCGCCGGACAGGCAAGCCAATCGGCCGCGCCCTCGGCGCTGATGCCGCCCGTGACCATGAACTTGACGCCCGTGTGCTTGTAGGGCGCGTAAACCGACGAAAGGAACTTCACGCCCCCCATCGGTTCGGCCGGGAAGAACTTGAGCAGTTCAAGGCCGAAGTCAAGGCCCTGCTCGATTTCGGACGGCGTCGCGACACCCGGCACGAAAGGCATGTCCAAGTCGGCGGCCGCCTTGACAACGCGCGGATTAAGCCCCGGGGCAACGGCGAAGGAAGCCCCGGCGTCCTTGGCGATCTTCAGGGTCTCGGGCGAAAGGACGGTTCCGGCGCCAACCGTCATCTCCGGACGCGCCTTGGCGATCGCGGCAATGACCTCCGCCGCGGCCGGCGTGCGGAAAGTGATCTCGACAACCGGCAGCCCGCCCGCGGCAAGGGCATCGGCCAGCGGGATGGCCTTGTCAACGTTGTCGACCGCGATAACCGGCACGATCCCCAACGAGGAAATCTTCTCAAAAACTGCGTTTTTCATGCTAATTATGATACCAAAAAAGGAGGCGTTCGGACAATGCCGACCGCCACCCCATCGCCCACTGGCATCGACCGCGCCACCGCCTGGGGAATGACCAAACTCGAAATTGAGCCAGCGGAAACCGCAACCCAAAGCTATCTGCCTGTGCCTGTCAAATAAAACAAATGAATAGGATGCGCGCGCAATTCGCGCGCTATTGGGCAAATACTCGGAGAGGCCGGACAGACCGCCCGTAGTAGCGGCAGTTGCTGTACCGGAAGAAATTGCCCGAACTGAAGCTGAGGTACCACGCGCCGTAGGACTCGTCCGAATCCGGCGTGGAAGACCAGTAGTCGCCGTACGAGCCGGTGTAGTCGAGATTGGAGTCGTAGCCGCGGCCGGCAGCGGGGAGAAAGATGCTCTTTGAGGCGTAGGCCCCCCTGCCCTTAACAAGGTGACCGGATACGCCGTTCCGTGTCGTCCACTCCGTGTCGCAGTTGCTGATAAGCGCGCCCCACTCCGCGTCCGTCGGCATCCGCCACGGCGCACCGAGGTGCGCCGTCGCCGCGTCGTGCGCGGCAACGAGGTTGCCAGATGCGTCGATGTATCCGAGCGACTGGAGCTGCGAGGTGGTTTTGTCGTATGTCGGGCAGTTGCCTTCGACGAAGCTGAAAGACGAGCCGTCCTTGACAGATGCCCAGCCGTTGTTGTCCGCATTGCGCTTGTATCCCACCGTGTCGCCCCACCAAAAATAATACCCGCACTCCTCCGGCTTCGATGCACCAACATTGCACTCCGCCCAGTACGGGCCGTTTTCCCAGAGCTGTACGCCGCCAAGAGAAATAATCCGCATCGTGAAGACCACCTTATCCGACTGGAACTTCGCGCCGTCCTCCTGCGCCTTCCACTTGAGGATATGTGTGCCGGGCGTGCAGTCCGCACCTTCAAGGGTCTTGCATTCGTAGGTTGTGTAGTGTTCGTTGTCCTTCGCAGTGACCTCAAGTGCCGTCGGCTGATCCGTACTCCCCGTAATCGTGTACCCGATCAGCACATCCTTCCACGGATACCCCGAAAGGACCTCGATGTTGGAAATGGCGAGGTCGGCAATGGCGGCAAACGCTGTAGCCACAATCAGAATAAGCAATGATGTAATTTTAGTTTTCATAAATCCTCCATCAGCAGTTCCTGAAAAACGAACTTTTGAGCATCGAACGGGCATAAAGCCACAGCCCGAAAACACACTTCCGCCTCAGTACAAGGACCACGCATTGGTCGGAGACATGCTCGGGTATCGCGATTGCCACATCGAAAATGACTGGCTCCTTCTCTACACCGTGAAGGAAGACATTCTCGTTTTGGCTCTTACACGCACCGGCACTCATGCCGATCTGTTCTGAATTTCACATTTCCGAAACCAACCGAAAGTTTGCATGAACAACAGCGCTACTTGAGCTTGCGGACGAGGCGGTACTGGCCTTTGAAGCGCTTCGACAAGTCGTTGAGGAAGGCGCCGCCCTGCTTGTCGATCTGGTAGCCGATGCAGTGCACCTGCGGCATCTTGAGGCTCTTGGGCTTGTATTCGGCCTCGTAGATCATGTTCATGTGCGTGACGAAGTCGGCCAGGGTCCAGCGTCCCGCCTGCGGCGGGGGCGGCGGCTGGGGGCGCGGCCCCACGTCACGCTCCTCGGCCCAGTAGCCGGGACGCGCCGGGGCGCCCGGATCAGGCTTCACGCCTTCCTTGAGGATCTTGGGGTTGCTTGGCGGACGCGCCGGCTGCGGCGGCACCCACACCTTGCGGACGGGGGCGTTGGCAACGGCCTTCGCATAGGCGTCGAGTGCGCCCTGGTTCGCCGCATACCACTGCTTGACCCGCTCGTTGTAGGCTTTCATCGCGTTGTCGTCGAGTCCCTTTTCAACTTCGGGCAACCCGTCGCTGATGATCATGATCGTGT
>JAZQOA010000037.1:0-18384 GCA_045627605.1 Kiritimatiellia bacterium
GAACGCCGGCGACTCCACCGTCACCGTGCCGTCCGTGTGCACCCACGCGGGATTCCCGTGGACGGGCCCGGAGCGGACAAGGGTGTTGGTGAAGGAGTCGAAGAGCCAGGAGCCGTCGTCGTGCGCCCCGCGCTTCGCGATCCTCTCCGCGACCACGGCGCCCGGCGGCGGGGCGAAGCCGTGCGCCTCGCCCGTCCGCGACGTCGCCGCGTAGACCGTCGCGCGCTCCGCCGCCGTAAAGACGTGGGCAACGGCCTGGCGGACGGCGCCCAGAAGCCGCCGCCCCGCCCTGTCGAGCGCCTCCCCGGCGTCCTTGTCCGCCCCGTAGGCCAGCGCACCGGCGAAAAGCACGGCCACCACGGCCTTCGACGCCCGCGACTGTGCGCCCCACCAGGAGGAAAGCGGCGAGAACGCCCCGCGCCGCCACAGGGCGAGGGCCAACGGCACGACGGTCGCGAAGGCAAGGAGAAGGCAGATTGGCCTGCAGGCGGCCATCAGCGGAAATGGAAGACCGGCCCCCGGAGGGAAAGCGAGGCGACGAAGAGACGGCTGCCCGTGGACGGGGCGAGTCCCACGTTGGTCGAGACTTCAGTGTCGGCGAAGTCCGGCGGCAGCGCGGGAAGGCGCACCTTTCCCGCAATCGCGGGAAGGACCAGCGTCAGGACGGCGAGGAGGACATGGCGTTTCATGCAAGTTATTCTACCACAATCCGTTCCCATGCGCGGCAGACTTTCCATGTTCCGCACTCTACTTCCAGAGCGAGGAAAGGCGGGAAATCGTCGGCTCAAAGGGCACGAACATATGCGTGGAGTTCTGGTAGTAGGCCACGCGCTTCGGCGCCTTGATGGCGTTGTACATCGCCGTGATGCCCGACGGCGGGCAGGTGTAGTCGCCGAGTCCGATGCGCAGGACGTCGACAAAGCAGGTTTCGGGAATGCGGGAGGCGTGGAAGACGGTGTCGTAGTAGTCGAGGCCCGGTACGTACTCCGGATGCCAGCCGCGCATCCGCGAATCGAGTTTCACGCCGGCAATGTTGCTGCACCAGTTGATGGAGCAGTCGCAACGCGTCAGCTTCGGTTCAAGCGACGCCGCCCAAATCGCCTGGAGCCCGCCCTGACTCCCCCCCTGGGCGAAGAGATCGCGGCCATTCCACTCGGGGAGCGTCTTGACGAAATCCAAGGACCGCATGACGCGGAGCGCCATGCCGTTGAAATACGCCGTGTCGGGATTGGCGTTTTCCTCGGTGGAGAAGGCGTAGACAGTGTCGTTTCGCTCGAATGGCTTGAAAAAGGCCTCGTAATACTCGGGCCCGCGGAAGAGTTCGTAGCCGTGCGCGTTGACATGCAGCGTGATCATGCCGGGCGTCATCAGGCGATGCGAAAACTTCGGGTCCTTGCTGTAGCCATCGAACACCACACGGGCGGGATACCTCCCCTTCTCCTTCGGCATCGAAAGGAACCCCGTCACGGGATTGGGGCCCGCGCAGGCGACCTTGACCTTGTAAACCTTGAGTCCGGCGGGGATTTCAACGCCGTCGGGGAAGAAGCGGCCGCAGTAGAGTTCCAGTTCGGGATTGAGCGGTACCGCGTCGAGGCGAGCGCGTTGCCGGGCCCAGTATTCGTCGAAATCGGCCGGCCTTTGCGCCGCGGCGCGCAACTCCGCGATTCCCGCGCCTGCGCCGCCCTCGAAGACCAGGTCCGTTCCCCCGGCAACGGCACCGGAGGCGCTGGCCACCTTGGCCGCGACATGCACGAAGCCGGGCCGCGCCAAGCGCGTCACAACATGGAGGGGCTTGTCGTTTTCAATCGGGCTGAACCCCGAACTTGTCGCGCCATCGTCGCCACGCGCCGACCAAACAAGGAAGAGCGGGCCGCGGTTGGAGGCGCCTTCGTTCAGGAGCTCGAAGACGAAGTCGATGTCTTCGCCGACCTTGTAGCCGATGGGGTCGCGCGTCGTGTTGCAACGGAGTTTGAGTCCGTCAAGCGCCTTCGCCGAGACATCGCCGACAGCGTCGGCGTCAACACCGTCGGGAACCGGAAGCAACCCCGCGCCAAGCGACCAGAACTGGCCGCTCACCATGTGGAGGACGACGATGTTCTCGCCTTTGCGCACCTTGACGGGGAACATCCAGTCGGTTTTGGAAAAGGTGCCCTGGGCGTTGCCATTGGGAAACGACTTGCCCCGGTCGAAGACCTTTTCCCCGTTGACGAAGCACGTCCACCACCAATCGGCCCCGGCCCCAAAGATCACCACGCCGTCGTTGTCCGCGACGAGGCGCCCGACAAAGACCGACCGCGTCTCGACGGGAACCACGCGGTCCAGCGCCTTGTGGAAGTCGATGAACTCCCCTGAGAAATCAATGGGCGATGCCTGGACCGTGCCGCCGGAAGGCAGCGCAAGAGCCTCGGGGAAGGACGTGATGGTGGCGGCGAAATCCTCGGTGATCTCGTCGGAAATGAAAAGGCGCCATTCGGGCGCCATCTTGGCTGAGGTGAATTTCATTGCCGGATGCCTTGGTTGACGTTGTTTTTGGGCTCGCCTCCCGAAAGGACGATTCCGTCCTGCCGGAGAATGGCGTCGTAGAAGTTGATCTTGTCGCTGAAGTAGTAGGCGTAGGCCTGGCTGACAACCGTTCCGATCATCAGCGGCGGGACAATCTCGTAGCGGCCCGTCATCTCGAAGACGATCATCAGCGCCGTCAGCGGCGTGCGCACCACGGTGCCGAAGCAGGCGCTCATGCCGACAAGGGCGAGGAGCAGCATGCCGTGTTCGCCAAGCTGCGCGCCCAAGATCTGCGAAACGCCGGCAACGACGACGCCGACCATCGTGCCAAAGAAAAGCGTAGGCGCAAAAATACCGCCGCTGCAACACCAGGCGCAGGCAATCGCCGTGGCCGCCAGTTTCGCGACAAGCAGAAGAAGGGCGACACCCCAGGGCATCTCGCCGGCCAATGCCGCCGTGAGGTCACCAAAGCCCATGCTGAAGACGCCCAGGCGCGGGTCGCCAAGAGACGACGAGATGATGTAGGCGCTCGATCCGAGCATCCAGACGCAAAAGCCACCGATGAGCGGCTTGAAAAGCGGGCTGACCTTGGTGTTGGCCTTCGCCATGGCGCGGATTTTCAACACCTGGCGCTGGAAAAGGACGCCTGCCATTGCCGCCAGCAGCGCCACAAGGGGCGTCAGCACATAGCCGGTTTTGGACAGGGACGAGAGTTCCGGCACGATGAACGACGGGTGACGCCCGATCACGGCCCAGCTGGCGCATGCGCCAATCACGGCCGAAAGCAGAATACCCCCCATTTGTCGACCATTGAAGCGGTCGGTAATCGTCTCGATGGCGAAGGTTACGGCGGCGATGGGCGTGTTGAAGGCGGCGGCAAGACCAGCCGCGGCACCGGCCACGCAGGCAAGGCGCCGACGCGGCGCGGGCATGCCCAGGAAGTCCGCGCAAGCTGCGGCCACGGCACCACCGGCGAAAACGGTCGGTCCTTCACGGCCCAGGCTGGCACCGCCGCCCAGGCTGATGATGCCGGCCACGAGATTGACGACGACCTGCCGGAAGGAGAGTCGAACGTCCTTGGTCGTGTAGAAGACCTTGAGGTTGGGGATGCCGTTGGGCGCCTTGTTCGGGAGAAAACGCGACTGGAGGAAGCCGACGGCGAACGAACTGAGGCCGATCGCCACGAAACTGCCCAGAACCACCTGCCACAGGCCCAGCCGCGCCAGCACCGGGTAGACATGGCCGTAGATGAAGTCGGTGCCAAGCATGAAGGCAATCGCCACGGCACCCGCGGCGACGGCAAACAACGCGTAGAGCGACGTCCGCACGGTGACGTCGACCTCGGGCCTGTCAAAATTGCCACGGCGCTTCTTGTTGTGGCGGCTTGCCGCTGCGGCAGTCATCGAAAAAAGAAACGAACCTTAATAGAAATGCTTGATCAGGCCAAGGATGCCCTGCTTCCAGGGGACGCGATGCGAAATGCCGGTCTTGTTCTTGAACTGGTCGAGGTTGGCCACGTACCAGTCGTAGTTGCGGAGAAGCGCCTGCTTGTTGGAGAAACGCGGCGCGAAGCCCAGTTTCTCGACGGCCTTGTCGATGCTGACGAAGGAATCCTCGCAGGCCGTTTCGTAAACCCACATGTAGAGCGGCGAAAGACCGAGTTTTTCAAGGATGCGCAAGCCGAAAATCGCAAGCTTCGCCGGGAAGGGCCTGATCTTCTTGCCGTAGCCGGCCTTGTCGAGAACCGCCTGGTAGTCCTCGCGCATCGTCGTGAATTCCTTCGCGCCGATGTTGTAGGTGTCGTTGGCGACCTCGGCGGGCTTGGTGAGCGTCAGCCAAATCGCGTCGCAAAGATCCTCGACGTCCATCAGCTGGTAGCGGTTGTTGCCGCTGCCGATCATCGGGAAGCCATGGCCGGTGTAGGCCCAGTCGTAGAGCAGGACGAAGACGCCGAGGCGCTCCTTGCCGATGAAGGACTTGGGGCGGATGATCGGCACGCACATCCCTTTTTCGCGGAATTCCTTCGCGACATCCTCGGCGAGGATCTTCGCCTTGCCGTAGGGGCCGACGCCGTCAAGCTTGTCGGTTTCGAAGAGCGGGTGGTGGTCGGGGATGCCGTAGACGGCGGTCGAGGAGATGTCGACGACCCTTTCAGTTCCCTCCTCCTGCGCGGCGATGAGCGTGTTGCGCATGCCGTCGACTTCGGTGGTGAAGATGTCCTTCTCCGTGTAAAGCGGAAGCGCCGCGGCGGTATGGATGACCCACTTCACGTCCTTCATGCACTTGCGCATGAGATCCAGGTCGCGGACGTCGCCCAGCACGGCGTCGACCTTGTCCCGTTCGGGATAGTCGAATTCCGCGATGTCAATCGTGCGGATTTTCGTCTCGCCATGCTCCAACAGCTTGCGCACCATGTTGATGCCGAGGAAACCGCTGCCACCAGTAATCAGTATCCAGTCCTTGCTCATAGTGCGTTCCATTATACCAAATTGCCAAATTTTGACAAAATCGCGTCACATTCCGCGGCGCACGGGAAAGAGCGAGGCGCGGAGCTTGGTGCAGCCGTAGGGAACGAGCGCGAGGGGGGCGCCGGAGGCGTCCGCCACGGCAAGTTTGACCGGCGCGTCAAGCGGCCAGTTCCACGGGTGCGGCAACGGCGAGGTTTCCAGGCGCGCGCCGTCCGCGACCTTTCCGGGATCGAGCGCGGGCACGGCGGTTTCCTCCGCCGGCTCGTTGGACGACTTCTCGGCATAGCCGCGGGCGAAGAGCAACGGCCCAGCCGAAAGATACGCGAAATCATCCCGCGTGTCGTCGAGGTCGCGGACAACATCCGCACGGACCGCCATCGGGAATCGAAGCGCGATTTCATCGCCCTTGCGCCAGGCGCGGACAAGGCGGAGGAAGCCATTTGCGGAAGGGGCGTCCACCGCCACGCCGTTGACCGCGATCTCCGGCGAGGCACACCATTTGGGCAGCCGAAGCGAAAGCGGCATTTCACCGGCGGGGGCGTCCGCAACCTTGATCCGAATCGTGTCGGCAAAGGGATAGTCCGTCACTTCCTCCGCGGCGAATTTTCCAGAAGGAAGTTCGACCGAGAAACTGCACGGCCCGTAAAGGGCGGCGGCGACACCGCCGTCGGCCGTCACCATCCACATGCCCTGGACGAAATCCGGAAGAATCCGGTTCAGGCCTGCCGTGCAACAAAGCGGCGAATGCTTGCGCGCGTAGCCGGCGGCGGGATGCCCCTTTTCCCAGCCGACGGAAAACCGCGACACGGGACTTGCCTCGAAACGGTTGGGCAGCTGGAAATAGACGTGGTTGCGCCACTCGCGGTCAACGGTGGCGGGCGCGGCGTTGTAGAAGGCCCGCTCGACATCGTCGCCCCAGCTCCCCTCGCCCAATCCGGCGAGCAAATTGAGGCGCGTCCAAATTTCAGCGGCCAGCGCACAGGTTTCCGTCCCGCGGCCAGGGCCCGGATGCCCCCATTCCTCGTCCATTACCATCGCCCCGAAAGGCTGGCGGGCGTACTTGTCGAAAAAGGCGTACCAGGAGCGGACGAGTTCAAGGAAATGCTCGTCGCCGGTGGCGCGATAGGCCGCGAAGAGCGAGAGCAAGTCCTCGTTGGCGTAGACACCGTGGCGCGTGGGCAACTTCATTGCGAAGTGATGCCTGCGCTTGAGGTTGAGCGTCTCTTCAAGGCCGTCCCACGGTTTGGAACCGAAAACCGCAGCCGAAGGGTCCTTCGCGATCTTGTCCGCGTAGGCGCGGAGAGATTCGGCAAGGGCCGCGTCGCCCGTCAGGCGCCACGCCTCGTAAGCACCCGAGGGAAGCGTCGGCGTGGATTTGAAGGCCTCGACCCAGTAGCCGCCGCCAAGGGCATGGCGCAAGGCGATGGCGGCCCGCTTGTCGCCCGTCGCCTCGTACCAGGCCGAAACGGGACGCGCAAACATGCCCGCCACCCAGTTGACCATCCAGGTGTTGGCGGCGTTAACTTCGTCCCAGTGCTGCCGTTCCCTGCGGTCGAGCCACCAGCAGAAGCCTATCGCGTGTTCGCCCATCCGGTCGAGAACGGGGTCGAGCCGCCTCTTGGCGAGTTCCTTCAGCGCGGGATCGTCGAGTTGGAAGGCAAGCCTCACGAGACCGTCAAACCAGTAGGCCCCGCCCTCGCAGCTCCATGTGCCCTCCCACCAGTTGAGCTTCTGGCCACGCGGCGTGAAGCCGGGCGACCAGGCGCGGACAAACTCCTCGTCAACATCCGTCATGTTGCCGGTGTAGCCTGCCGCCGCCCCCCGCGCCCATTCCCCAAGCCATCCGGCTGGCTTGACCGCGCCGGGGCGCGGAATCACCATCGCATCCTTGAATGCCGACATCGGAGTCCTCCTTGTTTTTTAGCGGAACATGAAGATCAAGCCGCCTTTGACCGGGGGAAGCGCACCAATCCACAACCCCGACGACGACGCCCAAACGCAAGGCGAATCATAGTGGAAGCGGAAATCCAGCTTCTCGAAATCCTTGAATCCCGGATCGCAAGTGATGTTGCCTTCGCCCATCAGGTTCCGCGCATCGTCCGTCGGCAGCTTCGTCCCCTCCGAGAACGCGCAGTAGTTGAAGTTGTCGTTGTTGATGACGCCGCCCGCACCATATTCGGGGCGCGTCGTCGTCCCGTCCTTCGGCGACACATTCGCATCGACGTTGCCCCAGATGATTGTGTCGCGCACCTTCGTGCCGGTTTTCTCGGTCGCCCACTCCGTCATGAAGAGACCGCCATACGCATTACTCGCCCGGTTGCTGACAATCGTGCAGTTCGCCACCAACGCCGCGGAATCGGCGAGGTACATTCCACCGCCATTCAACGCGACATTCGAGTGGATCACGCAGTTCGAAATCACGCCCGCCGTCATATACACGCCGCCGCCGCACTCATCCGTCCATGTGCAGAGGACGGTGTTGTGGTCGATGATGCAGTTGCGCACGACACCCTGCGCCGAGGCGATGCCCACGCCGCCGCCGCAGTTTTGGTAGGAACCGCTCCGGTTGCCGGTAATGCGGCAATCCTCGACCGTGCCGCCGTTGATGGCGATGTGCACGCCGCCGCCGGAAAGATTGCGAGCGTCGCCGACCCCGCTTTGAGCCGTTCCCATCCGCCCTTCGGTGATCGTCATGCCGCGCAACAGAGCATCAGGATGGTTAAGATAGAAGACACGCCGGTCGCCGACCCAATTTGTGCCCGCCTTCACCGTGCACGCCTTATATCCAGGCCCCTCGATCACCACGCCCTTCGCGACCGTAACCCGCGCCGTCGTCACGTACTCTCCCGCAGAGAGGCAGATCTTCGTTCCGTCCAGCGCCCGCACGAGCGCGTCGTGGATGCTCGCGTTTTCAGCGAGATCGATCCGCGTTGGCGCGACGCGGAAGGAATTCGCACGACGGTCTGTCAGCGTCTTCGATTCGTCGGCACGGTCGGTGACGGTCATCTCCACCGTGTACCAGCCTTCGATCTCGAACGCATTCGTCCATGTCGAGCCCTCGAAGGTCGCAGCAGCGACACCGTCGGGACCGTACACCGTCCACTCGCAGTCGAAGTCCGTGCTGCCGGTCACCCTGTTGGTCGCAATGAACGCGACGCCCTGCAGGGCCTCGGTCTTGTCCAGCGCGAACGATGCGCCGAAGGACTCCGTATCGGTCTCGTAAGCGCCGATGTCCACGCTCTCGCCGATGACGCGCGGCCCCGCCGCAAGGTCGAGTTCGGCGATGTCCTCGTAGCCCGTGCCCGCGTTGACGGCGGCCGAGAGCTTCAGCCGGTAGTCGCCAGTCTTCGCACTCTCGAACGGGCTGGCCACCGCGACCGAGCCGACGCCCAGAAGCGCCGACCCTTCGTAAGCACACGAGAAGACGCTGTTCGAACAAGACATGTACGCCTGCTTGTTGTTGTTTCCGTCAACATATCCGACATTCGGCTTGACGCGCGAGGTGTCCTGATCGGCGGTGTTGTCCGAGAAGATGCAGTTACGCACCTCCGCCGAACCGTTGGACGCATTCCACCAGCAGAGCCCGCCCGAGCCTCCGCTGGCAGTATTGCCGACGATCGTGCAGTTGCGCACCTTGCCGCTGCCGGCGAGCGCCACGCCGCCGCCATAGATGGCTTCATTGTCCGTGATCAGGCAGTTCTCGAGCCGTCCATTGCTCAGTGCCGCGCCCCCGCCGTAGTCGGCTTGGAGGTGCTTCACGGAGTTGTCGGCGATGATGCAGTGCGAGACGAGCCCGTTGCCGGTCATGCCCACGCCCCCGCCGCGCATGAAGTGTCCGGAAGTTTTATTGTTGGTGATGCAGCACCACGAGACCGTGCCGCCGTTGTCGCCGATCAGCACGCCCAGCCCCACGAGTTGCGCTGGTCGTCGTTGAAATAGCCGCCAGTAATGGCGACGCCCGTCACGAGCGCGTCCGCATTGTTGACATAGATCGCGCGATTGGCACTACCCGTCTTCTTGACAACACATTTGTCCATCCCGCTGCCGATGAGCTTCAGGTTCTTGTCGAGCGTCAGCGTCGCCGTCACCTCGTGGATGCCGTCCTCGAGCAGGAAGACCTGCCCGTCGAACGTGTCCGCCAGCGCGTCCTTCAGGGCGTCCTTCACGCCCGCCGCGACGGTATTGGTCTTGGCGTAGATGGTCAGGTAGGCGAGACGCTCGTCGGTCTTCACCTCCTTGTCGCCATCCGAGACGACGAGCCTGATGTCGTAGACGCCCTTGGCGAACGTGGAGCTGAAGCCCGCCTCGGTCGAGGTCTTGACGATTTCGCCGTCCGAATCCGTCACCGTCCAGGCGTAACGCGGATCGGCGATGTTCTGGATGGTCGAGGTGAACTCGACCGTCTCCGTATCGAACGCCTTGACGGGAGAAACCGTCATCGCCGCGTCGGGCTGGCTGCGATCGTACTCTACCGCGCCGACCGTGAACGTCTCGAAGATGCACGGCGAGGACGACTGCACCGAAAAGTCGCCGTTCGGCGCATCGACGAACTGCGGATCGGCATCAATCGCGTCTGTGCCGAGCGCCACCGATGAGCAGAGGTTGAAGAAATAGGATGCGGCAGAAGCGGACTTCGTCGTGTACCAGTCGGGCTTGCCGGAGGCCGTCTGCGATGGCGCGGAGTTGCCCCAAACGATGCAGTTCGTGACCACGCCACCCGAGTGGTAGAGTCCACCGCCCTGCGCACCGGTGTTCGCGATGTTGTCCGTACCCGCGCCGTTGCCCCAGATCGTCGCATGCACAAGCGTGCCGCCCGTCATGGTCACGCCACCGCCCTGTGCACTGTTGTTACGCGCCACGTTGTTGTAGATGCGCGAATAGGTGTTGCTGCCGCCGCTCAGATAGAGGCCGCCGTAGGCTCGTCCGTAGCAGTTGCGGATGATGAGCCGCTCCGAAAGTCCGCCCGTCTGCCGCAAGCCGCTGCCGTTCATCACCATATCGCTGCGGTTGCCGTGGCAGTTGTCGTAGACGATGTCGGCGATATGTCCGCCCGTCATGTACGTGCCGAGGCCGTACATGTTGCCGGTCTTGTCGCAGTTGATGTTTGTGACCGCGAGATCGTGCAGGAAGCCGTTTGAAAGGTTGAAGCAGGCGGACGAGCTGAGCCGGTTGTCGCTGTTCCAGGTGAGGTTGTCGAGCGTAAAGCCAGCCAGCTCCGCATCCTTGTGCGAAACCGTGAAGCAAACGGCCGCGCGGCTGCCGCCGTGCAGGAAGGTCTTGTCGACGCCCTGACCGAAGATCTTGACGTTCTTGTCGACGAGCAGCGTGACGTTGGGCAGCGTCCATTCGCCCTCGCCGAGAATGATGACCTGTCCGTCGGGCGCGTTCTCGATCGCGTCCTTCAACTCGGCCGTCGCCTCCGCCGCCACGGCGGCCTGTTCGATCACGTTCGTGAGCGCGTGAACGCGGAAGTAGGCCGGACGCGTATCCGTCGCGACCGGAGTTTCGCCGTCCGTGACAACCAGTGTCACGTCGTAGATTCCCGCGTCGAACGTCGAGGAGAAGCTCGCCTGTGACGAAACTTCAACCTCGTCCCCGTTCGCGTCAGTAATCACCCAGCAGTAGACCGGATTGGCCACGTTGCGCACCGTCGACGCAAAAGAAACTGCGTCCGTCAAGAATACCGACCGCGGCGAAACCGTCATCGCGGCATCAGGCTTCGTGCGGTCATAGGCGACGGCGCCCACCGTCGTGCCGTCTTCAAGAATGCACGGTGAAGACGCGAGAAGCGAGAAGTCGCCGTTCGCCGGATCCTTAAGCTGCGGATCGCACGGAATCGGATTCACGCCCTTTGCATCGGTCGTGCAGAGGTTGAAGACGAGAGTCGCCGCCTGTGCGTCGTTCTTCGTCGTGTACCAGTCGGGCTTGCCGGATTCCGACTGCGAAGGCGCGGAGTTGCCCCAGACCAGACAGTTGGTGACGACACCGCCCGCATGATAAAGCCCACCGCCCTTCGCACCGGTGTTGGCGGAGCTATCGGTGCCCGCGCCGTTGCCCCAGATCGTCGCGTGCATCAGCGTACCACCGGACATGCAAACTGCGCCTCCCTGCGCACTTTTCCCTTTGGCGACGTTGCCGTAAAAGACGGACCAGCTGTTGGTGCCGCCCGACATCCAGAGTGCGCCGCCCTGAATGTTGCAGCCGTTGCCGTAGAACGTACACCGCTCGGTAAGTCCGCCAGACTGGTAAACGATGCCGTAGCATTCGCCCTGCGCACCGCTCCCACCGTCAATGATGCAATCAGAGACGCGGCCGCCGGTCATGTAGAGCGCCGTGCCCGACGTCCAGTAGGTCTTCGCCGAAGTCGCCCCGGTCACCCGCACGTCATGGATGACTCCCGCCGTCATATAGATGGCACATCCCTTGTACTTTCGGTCCAGGGATGAATTGTCGCGGTCCCACGTGACGCCGCTCAGCGTGAAGCCGGAAAGCTCCGCGTCCGCGTGACCAAGGTTGAAGCAGCGCACGTGCCGGTTGCCGCCAGATAGAATCGTCTTGCCGATGCCGGCGCCTTGCAGCTTCCAGCCAGTCGTGTTTTCAAGTGTTACGTCCGTCGGCAAGGCGAACGTGCCCTCGCCAATGTGAATGACGTCGCCCGCCCCCGTCGCGGCGGTAACGCCCTTCTCAACCGAGGCGTAAGGCGCACCGGACGATCCATCGGCCGAATCGCTCCCGCCGACGGCGACATAAATGTCCTTCGCGTTCGCGGGGATTGCCAACAAGAACAAAACCGCAAACGCGGTGCAAATCATCATGGAAAAGAACTGTCTTGCCATAGTTGGACCTCTTGTTAATTATTATAAAACATCAAAATTATAGCACAAACGATAATTTTCAGCCGCCGCCAAGCCGAAAGGAGACGACTTGCGTGACCGTGGCGCAAACGGGCAAGCCATCGTGCATTGCCGGCTTGAATTTCGCACGAGCCATAGCCTGCAAGGCGGCATTGTCAAGTGCCGCCACACCACTGGAACGCACCACCCGGACATCCGCTACGGCACCATCTGCGGCAACATCCACCTCCAAGGAGACCTCCCCTTCCTCGCCACGACGCCGCGACGACCTTGGGTAAACGGGCCGCAGTGCACCAACTAACTCGACATCCGCAGAGCAAGAAATTAAATTGGCGGAAGACGGACTTGGGAGCGGGTCAGCCTCCGCGACATCCGCAGGGCAAGGGTCGGTTGACGGATTTGGAGGCGGGTCAACCTCCGCGACATCCGCAGGACAAGGGTCGGTTGACGGATTTGGAGGCGGGTCAGCCTCCGCAACATCAGCGGGGCAAGGGTCGGGCGACAGATTTGGAGACGGATCAGCCTCCGCGACATCCGCGGGGCAAGGGTCAGTTGACGGATTTGGAGACGGGTCAACCTCTGCGACATCCGCAGGGCAAGGGTCGGTTGACGGATTTGGAGACGGATCAGCCTCCGCGACATCCGCGGGGCAAGGGTCGGTTGACGGATTTGGAGACGGGCCAGCCTCCGCGACGGGAATCGTCTCGGTCCGGGATTTAACCAAGCAGAACTCAAGTGCTTCAACGCCCAGTTCGGGATATTCGGCGGGCTTCCGCGACATACGCCACGGAGCCGCGACCAAAAGAAGCACCACGGCATGTAGGCCAACCGAAAAGAGGAATCCACACGTTTTATACTGCGCCGACATCTCAAATTACTCATCATAGTGAATGTCGCCCTTTCCGTCAAATTGTGATATCCTTTATTCAAATGCCGCGGTAACCGGAAAGTCCTGTGCAAACCAGGCGCTGTCGCGCAGCCGTAAAAGTCGGAATGCGGGCCGTGGCTTCACATCAACATCAACCCTCGCATGAAGGGAATGCAAAATGAAACAAGCAATCGCACTCGGTCTTTCGACCGTGGTGTCGTTGGCATTCGCCGCCGACACGAATTTCCCGCCCCGTCTTAAAACGGCCGACCTCCCGCCCGTCGTCGTGGTTGCAAGCCGCATCGGGCAAACGCCCGGTGAAATGCCATGCGGCGTATGTTCTTTCAACGCCGACGCCATCCGTGATTCCCACTCAAAGTCGTTCGCCGAGTTTGTAGACAGGGAAACCAGCGCCTTCGTGCGAACCGTCAACGCCAATCCGCTCCAGGCGCAAGTCGCCCTGCGCGGTTATGGTGAAAACTCCTTCGGCCGTTGCAAAATCATCATTGACGGCGAGGAACTAAACGCCGTCGAGATGGAATCCCCCAATATCGCGCGCATCTCCCTCGACCAACTTGAAAGAATCGAAGTACTCCCCGGTCCGCAAACAGTCCTGCACGGCGATTCCTCCTCCGCCGGGGTCATCAACGTCCTGACGGAGAAACCCGGCGGGGACGCCCTGTTTTTCTCCGCCCATGGCGGTTCATGCGGCACCTTTGGCGCCACGGCGAGACGCACGGGCCTTGACAAGACTTCAGGCAACGGCTACAAGGCGTCATACAACTATTTGCGCTCCGATGGCTGGCGAGACAATTCAGGATACCAGCTGCACGAGGCGCAGGCCTTCGCCTACGGAAATTTCGCCGATGAAACGGAACTCGTCCTTTCCGCCACTTCCGGCTACGCCGACTACGAAATGCCCGGCGCGCTGACGGAGGCGCAGTATTTTGAAAATCCCCGGCAATCTTCGCGCATGGACGACACCTCCCGCACCTGGCATGGCGGACTTGGCCTCGCGCTCAAGTCGTGGATCGACGACGCCACCCGGCTGAATGCGGGACTACGCTATTTCAGGAAGGAACGCCACACCCGCTGGGGGGAGGATGGCTACGCCAACGACTACGCCCTCGACACCCTCGCCTTCGACCCGCGACTCATCGTCGAGGGAGACAACCTCGAACACGGAGGGCGCTTCACCTTGGGGCTTGACTCGGCCTGGGACAGCTACCACGTCAAAGACGCCTCGGGCTTCATGCCGCCATCGCCGGTCTTCAACCGGCTTCGCGCAGCGGGGTTCGCCCATGGGCAACTGGGCGTTTCCGAAACGCTTTCCCTCGTTGCCGGCGTCCGCCACGAGGAGATTTGGAACCGGTGGGAGGACAACGGCGACTTTGACGACGCCTGGCGCACCTTCTCCCTCGCCGCATACGAGGCCGGGGTCGTCTACACCCCCTCGGAAGACGTCAAGACATACGTCCGCCACACGCGCTTTTTTCGGTCTCCCTTCTGCGATGAAATGTCGTATTGCGAACCAGGGGGCGAACTCCGCCCTGAGACAGGCTATTCGCTGGACGCGGGCGCCAAGGCCTCCCTTGCCGAAGACTTCGAGGTCGCCATCGACGCCTACGCCAGCCGCACAAGGGATGAAATCTTCTACAACCCCTATCATTCACCTTCAAGCTGGGGCTGGAACGGCTACAACTGCAACTCCCCTGCGGATGTCGTCCGAACGGGGCTCGACTTGAGTGCCGCCTGGAAGCGAGACGACGCCTTCGCGCTCTCCGCGAAATACTCGCTCGTCAATGCGCAATTCGACGGCGGGCAATTCGACGGCCGCGACGTCCCGCTTGTCCCCGCGTCAAGACTCCGGGCCGAAGTGAAAGTCCGTCTTTGCAGCGGGCTCCACGCCCAGGCCGGGTACAGCCATACGGGCCGGCAGCAATTGGGCGGGGACTTCCACAATGCGCACGGCGGGCTTGCAAGCTACGGACTCGTCGACTTCGGCCTGTCGTACAAGCCGCAAACGCCGCGCCTGAAGGGATTCAGCCTCACGCTGGCAATCGACAACGCCTTCGACAAGCGTTTCTGCGACTATGCGGGATATTCCGATTTTCAGGGAACTTATTTCTATCCCGCCGCAGGACGGGCCACCAGCGTGTCCGCCTCCTTCGAGTTTTAACGGACGACCGCCACCGCCACAGCCGTCTCGCCCCGTTCCTTGCCAGCCTCGTTTCAGTATGCTATGATACTAAACGAAAGGCAACCAGACACTTGCCTGAAGCACACACATCTGGGAATACTGCAATGGAACTTTTCGACCTTATGGCGGGGCTCGCCGAAAAACTCGGCATCGAGAGTTTCCAGCCTTCTGACGACGGCTCCTACAACTTTGGCGTGGACGACATGAACATCACGATCATGTCAATCCAGGAGCTCAACCAAATCCTCATCTATTCGGAACTCGGCGACGAACCGCCGGACGACCCCGGGAAGCTGGCCATCGCCATGCTCCAGGCCAACCACATCTTCCAGGGGACAGGCGGCGCCACCCTCGCCCAGGATCCCCAAACGCGCAAATACACGCTCTGCCGCTATGACAACACCCGTTTCCTCGATGTCGACGCCCTCTATTCCATCATCGAAAAGTTCGTCAACACCGTCGAAATCTGGCAGCAAATGATCGCAGACTACCGCCCCGACTTCGGAAACGGGGAAAGTGCCTCCGACGACGCCCCCATTCCCCTCGGCAACGCGAATTTCATGAGCGTCTAAATGCGGCGCCCATGCGCAATCGCCAAAAAACAGCAAAAAGCCAAAATGAAAACGATTCTCCCACTCTGCCTCGCAGCCTTCCTTGGGGCCGGCTGCGCCTCCGTTGAAATCACTCCAAAGGGGACGCTCCGCGGGCTCGACGTCCAAGGTGCCAACGGCAAGGCCGACCGTCAAGTCGCCATCTCCTGCGGCGGCTACTACCTCTTCGACCGCTGGCCGCTTGTTTGCGGCGACGTCCGCTGGAACGACGCGAAAAACGACTGGAACGGCGGAAGCGCCTGGTTCAATGACGTCGGCAACCTCGCCGCCGCCCACGCCCTCCTCCTCAAAATCGCGGAACGCGAGAACTGCGACCTCTGCGATGTCGTCTACAACGACCATTCCAACACGAAGCTCGACCTCACCTCGCTCCAGGGCTGGGTTTCCCTGCTCGTCAACTGCACCGAGATTTCAGCCTCCGCCGTGCTCGTGCCACGCGACCAGTCCGGCGCAGGCAACGCCGTCTCCGCAACCACCGCAAAGTAAGAAAGACCAATGGCAATGAATAAGTATACCCGCTCTTTCGCCGCACTTCTCCTGGCGGTTCTTTTCGGGGGTTGCGCCTCGTACTATGAGATTTCGGATGTCATCCCCAACGACATCAAAGTCGAGGGCGACTCAAAACCCCTTGCAGCCGTCTACGTTGGTAACGTCTCCTACCAGTTCCTCTCCTTGCTGCCCTTCTACACGGGCGAGACGCCCGACGAGATCAAGGGAGACTTCGGCCACCGGAGAGGCAAATACTTCGCCGACGAAGCGACCGCCGAAAACAATCTCAAGACCATCAAGGCCGCCGCGAAAAAGCTGGGCTCGAACAAGGTCTGCAATATCGCGACGACAATCGACGACACCGGCCTCTGGAGTCTCTACCTCTTCAACAGGCATACGGTGCGCACCACCTGCCTGATTCTCGAATAAAACACTCCCCCCACCCTCACGCATGCGGCGTCTCGCGACGCCAACCAAGCCATGGATCCTGCAGCATTGGATTTTCTCAAGTCGCTTCTGGCGACGCCCACACCTTCCGGCGCGGAAGACCTCGGAATGCGCCTCGCCGCCAAATATGTGGCGGATGTCGCCGACGAGGTTTTCCTCGACCTCCACGGCAACCTGCACGCCACATTCAACACCAAGGCCGGGGCGGCAGTCGTCCTCGAGGCGCACTGCGATGAAATCGGCTTCATCGTGCAGCACGTCGACGACCGGGGCTTCATCTATCTGGCGGCAGTCGGCGGCGTCCAGACCGCCCTCCTCCCCGGCGAGCGGATCGCCATCAACGGCCGCCGCGGCACGGTCTACGGCGTTTTCGGGGCGCGTCCGCCACACCTTTCAAAGGGAAGCCAAGAGCCGGGCTCGATCGACATGACAGACCTCGCGCTGGACATAGGCGCCTCGTCTCGGGACGAAGCCCTCGGGCTGGTCAGGCAGGGCGATTTCGCCGTGGTCGACGCCGGCTGGCGGCAACTCGCGGGCGACCGCGTCGCCGCCCGCGGCCTGGACGACCGCATCGGTGTCTTCGCGCAGTGCGAGGCCTTCCGCGCGATTTGCAAGCGGGGCGCGAATGTCGCGGTCAGGCTGCTCCTCACCGTCCAGGAGGAACTCGGCCACGTCGGCGCCACAACGGCCCTCCACGACTACCGCCACGTGGCGGGAATCTGCGTCGACGTCGGCCACGCCTCCGACACGCCGGCGAGCGACCGCCGCCAAGTCGGCATCGTCGACCTCGGCAAGGGGCCGATCGTCCCCGTCGGGCCGACCTACAACCCCAAGCTGGCAAAGTTCGTCGCGGACACCGCCGAAAAGTGCGGAATCGCCACGCAGTGCACGGCGCGGCCGAAGAGCAACACCAACGACGCCTGGCCCATGCGGCTCGAACACGGCGGCATCGCCACCCAGCTCATCAGCATTCCGATCCGCTACATGCACAGTCCGGTAGAGACAATGTGCCTGGCCGACGTCGAGGCGACCTCGCGGCTTATCGAGGAATGCGTCTGCACCCTACCCGCCAACCCCAGTTTCGCCCCTGACCCATTGTAGCTTAAAAACACAACGCGACAATTCTCAGCAACAAACTTGCAAAAGCAAAGGAAGAAACGCCACACCATGAAGAACGCAGCTCTGAGTGGAAAGCCGTATGCGGGAAATCCGCACGTCCGGTTTGACAAGGGGATAGTCGCACCGGAAAAGCCGAGGCTTGGGTCCCTACTCTACAACGCGATGAAATCGGTCGTGGTTGGTGTGCTGTGCCTGTCGGCGGTGATAGTGAATGCGAAGAGCAGCTATAGCGTTCCGGAAGACGGAACGATTGCGGAAGTCATCGCGGCGGCGAATGCCGATCCGGAGGCGAAGACGGTCACGCTGGGCGCCGACGTCTACCAGCTCGCGGCGACGCTGGAGATCACGGGCGCGTATCGTGTCGAAGGCGCGACGGGCGATCCGGCCGAGGTGACGATCAAGCCGGCGAGCAAGGTCGTGCTGCAGCCGGTCGTGAAGGTCTCCAATGCGGGCGCGACGCTGGCGGGCGTCACGGTCATGGGAGGCACGGGCTCGGGCGTCGAAAAGGACATGATGGGCGGCAACGTCTACAACGCCGGCGGCACGGTGACGAACTGCTGCCTCATCAATGTCGCCACCAGCAAGGCGGCGTGGGGAGGTGGCATCGTCAATGTGAACGGGCATGTTGTTGGCTGCGTGATCACCAACATCTGCGCCAACAACGGATTCGGGAACGGCGCCGCGCAGACGGGCGCGGACGCCGTGATGGAGAACTGCCTCATCGGCGGCAACCGGGCCACCTGCCACTACAACTACGGCGGCGGCGGACTCTACCTTGAGGGCGGCATTGTGCGGGACTGCGTCATCACCAACAACTGCGACGGAC
>JAZQOA010000038.1:0-26974 GCA_045627605.1 Kiritimatiellia bacterium
GTCCATCATCGCGTACGACAGCACCTCGACCCCGCTGAACCGCTCAACGCGCCGAAGCATCCGCACGAGCATCTCCTTGTCCTCGTCCCCGAAAAGGAACTCGCGCAAACAGCACCTGCTCACGAGGTGGTACCACCCCTCCCCCGAATTCTTAACCCTCGGCCTTCTCATTCATCCTCCGCGTTCTACGTGTTACGCATAATGGGACTGTCCCTCTATGGATAGAATAGTATAACAAAAAGTGACGGGAAGACAAGAGAATTATTGAACGCCGAAAATAAAGAGGCGGGAGGTGTTGGACGGGACAGGGAAAACAACGGTGAAAGTGCCATACGAGGCATCCGTTGTCGCTGAAGCGGAAAGACCGTGGCGATCCGTTCCCGCCAAATCGGTGGCCACAGTGACAGTGGCCATGCCATTGGAAATGATTTCGCCATAACGAGAAGTGTCGGAAATCGAGAAAGTCGCCGTCACTACTCCAGATGTCACAGCAAGACCCACACACGAAATCGTCAGCGGCTCCGATGGCGCAACGAGGGTCCATCGACCAGCATTTGCCGCAATTTCAGTGAAATTGCCATCAGAAATCACGGGAGAATCCCATTTCGTGGCGCTACAGGCCTTGGCTATGTAATAGTCCCTGCCATTAGCAGAAATCTCATATATCGCAAGAAAACAAATCGGGACTCCGCGGGTCGGGGTTGACATTTCACAATACTCCCAGTTCGCCGTGCAAAGATCTTCATCAAGCCAATCAGGCTCGCTCGCAATCGGACCGCTTTGCTCGCCCCCATTGAAAAGCCCTTTTTTCCAATCGGCGTAAATTTTCGCATCACAACCGACGTAAGCATCGAATTCGTCCTTGGAGACGATGACATAGTTCGCCGTCACCGCATTTCCAACCCCTCCAGGAGTTCCCTCAATAAAATCGCCGGTTTCGTCAGGCGGCCAAAGAGGACCACTTGTAAAAACCAAAGGATCGGTAAACAACGCATGGCAAAAAAAAGGCAAAAATACCAACGCAAATAATCCAGTGAACTTAAAACTACGCATAAATTATCCCTTTTATTATGGTCTTTCAATAAAAAAACCCCGGTGGAAACCGGGGCTTTTTACACAAGAAACACAAGAATTAGGCCACTTTGCGCTTAAGCCCGGCTACGGCAAGTCCAAGCGCAAGCAAGGCGATTGTCGTCGGTTCGGGAACCGCTGTCCAGGAGGAGTGCCCGCCAAAATATACAAAAGAGTCGTTTAATGCCGAACTTGGATTGACAACTCCAGACTCAGGTTGCGGATTGTCAATCGTCACAACACCACCCGTGGCGTAGGTTTTCGTCCCATCCGTATAGGCGAACAAAACCAAAACATACCCCTTACCATCTTCTTGGGGGGCAACCTCAATCTTTCCATCTGCTTGACTTAAATAGTCCGTCCGACCTGCCCGCTCTGCACCTTCAGCATACTGCGTGTACAAGTCGGCCGCCCCAAGCCCACTCGCGATTTCGGCTGTGCTCTTATCGAGAACGATGTAATACACGTCACACGCACGATTCTCATCAAACTCGTTGCCTACGCGATCCAAAACCGTTCCCGTATTCCAATTCACCGTTCCTGCCTGAACAACCGCCGCGCAAACAACGGCGGCGAGAAAAGAAAACATCTTCTTCATATCGAAAGCCCTCGAAGGAAGTTAAATTCCGGGGATTGTCACAGAAACATTCGCCGACGCAGGAAGAATCACAAAACCCTGCCCAGGGCTAAGCACCGTTTTATTCTGACTGGTGGCGAATTTCGCGGCGACATCTTCCGAAGTATACCATCCAGGCGAAATAGATTTCCCAAGTTTCTTGGTATATGTCTCCGCCAACGCACAATCAAGGTAAGTCGCACGAAGCGCAAGCTCCCCGCTGGCTGCGTAAACCTGAATCCAATCCGTGCGGAACTTGAAGTTCTCCGCCGTAATGTCACCGAGCACCACGCCGGCAGGAAGAGGATTGACATTGCCAACCCATGTCTGGTGACCTTTCGCCGCATTCAACGCCGTGGAATCGCTTTTCAGCGTCCCCGAGAAAACAAGAGATGCTTCCGAGGAAGCTGCCGGCACAAAGCAAATGGCTGATCCAAGCGGGAGCTCCGTATTTCCAACATACGCATGCTCCCCATTTATATCAAACCATCCCTCGACTCCGTCCTTCACACCATATGTGGCTGCAAGAACAAGCTTGCCATTGTTGTCGTAGAGACGAATGTAATCCGAAGACGTGAAAGAGCCCTTCACGCCAATATCGGAAAGCCTATTCACCGAGTTGGAGAACGAAACATAAGTCGAACTCGACCAAATCTGCCCCGAGCCAGTCTTCTCCAAATAGCCAGCGGGAGCGGTCTCGATGCTGAAGGCATTCCCATCAGCAAGAACAAAACCGACGATTCCAACAAGCGCAAGCGCCATTGTCATTGTCTTCTTCATTTAACTGCCTCTTTTGTTGTTAACAGTTGCTTCAAAAATTGTTCGCCCGGACCGAAAGACCCGACGCGCAAGTTCATCAAGCCCCAGGTCATCCAACCATGAACCATCATCGCGGGAATGTTTCCAAAACATTTTCCAAAGGAAACTTCGTTTCGAAAACAAATTTGCCGCTCTGCATCCGCCAGTCACAGCGGCCTTGAAAACAAAGGGCGAGAAGCTCTTTTGACAAGGCACACCTACTCCAAGCAGATACTGTAATTCTACCTTATCGCCATAGCCTTGTCAAGCGCAAAATTTTACAATGCGCTAAAACTCAATTTCGGCATTGCGCATCAAGGGGGCCGTTTCCTCGTCGGCCGACGTCATCCCCACCGAAAGCAAAAGACCGAAGGCAATCATCGAAGCGAGCAGACTCGTACCGCCCGCACTGGTGAAGGGCAAGGCGATGCCCTTGGTCGGCAAGCAGCCCGTGACCATGCCCATGTTGAAGGCGGCCTCGAAGGTGACGAGCACCGTGAGTCCCATCGCCATGAAGCGACCGAAGCGATCCGCCGCGTGGAAGGCGATGTAAACGCCGCACCAAAGCATAATCGAAAAGGCGATGACCATTGACAACGTGGCGAAGATGCCGAACTCCTCCGCGGCAATGGCGTAGATGAAATCCGAATTGGCCTCGGGAAGGTAGCGGTGCTTCTGGATGCTCTTGCCGAGCCCCACGCCTTTCCAGCCGCCACGGACAAAGGCCTCGATCGACTGGTTTTGGTGATAGGAGGTCTCCTCGGTGCTCTCCCGGCCCTGCAGCGAGTCGAAATACGAAACCATGCGCGAACGCTTGTTGGGGTTGACCATCACAAGGACGACAATCAGCGCAAGCGCCGCAACCGCGCCAAGACCGATCCAGTGCCACTTCACGCCGGCGGCGACGATGACCGTGCCGGCGGCAACGCACATCACCAAGGTGGCGCCCAGATCCGGCGAGGCGACGACGGGACCGACAATCAACGCAAGCATCGCGCCGGGGATAAGGACGCCGCGAACAAACGACTTCGCCCGCGGCCCGATCCTGTCATACCACGCCGACAACACCATTACCAGGCCGATGCGCGCGAATTCCGAGGGCTGCAGCGAAATGCCCGCGAGGTAAACCCAGCGGCGGCTTCCGTTGACCTTCGGGAAGAGAAAGACCAGCGAGCAAAAGGCCACGCAGACAAGGCCGACAAAGACAAGGAGCTTCGCGTTGTTCCAAAAGCGGTAGTCAATGCGCGAGAGCACGATTGCCGCGATGGTTCCGCAAACGGCGGCTACGGCCTGCATCTTGAAGAAGTGAATCGGCCCGCCCTTTTGCGCGCTGCTGGCCGAATAAACGATTACCAACCCAAAAAGCAAGAGGGCCGCCGCAACGACCCAGAGCGTTGTAATTGCCTTGCGCATGCCCTGGAAAAACAAAACCTGCCCCGGAGGCGGATTCGGCAATGCCGGATCCCTTCACGGGGCAGGCTGCGTGAACTACTTCGCGGGAATACGAAGCACCGTGCCCTCAGTCAACGGATCGGAAACACCGGGATTGGCATCCTTGAGCTGGCTGACGCCAATCGACCACGAAATGGCAATCGAGTAGAGATCCTCGCCGGCCTTGACGACATGCGTCTGCATTTCAACGGGCGCAGGGGCCACGGGAGTTGCCTCAACCGGCGCAAGCACGGGCTGCTGCGCGGGGATGTCGGGCACGGCAATTACGGGGGCAGCGGGCGCATCCAACTCCTTCACCTCAACAACGGGAGCAGGAGGAACGGGTGCCGGAGGAACAACCTGCGCCGGGGCTGAAGGCGCCGCATCCTTAACGGGTGCGAGCTTGGGCTTGCGCTCCGCAACGGGAGCCGCCGCAGCGCCACCCTTGCCGGGAATCGTCAACTTCTGGCCAACCTTGATCGTGTCGCTCTTGAGGCCGTTGGCGGCCTTGAGGTCAGCAACCTTGACGCCATACTGGCGCGCGATGCGCCCGAGGATGTCGCCGTTCTTGACGACGTAAACACCGGACTTCGACGAGGCCGGCGCCGCAGAAGAAGCCGCAGAGGCACCAGGAATGTAAATCGTCTGCCCCGCCTTGATCTTGTCGTAGTTGATCCCGCCGTTGGCGGCCTTCAGGCTCTTGAGGCTGACGTTGTTCTTCGCCGCGATTCCTCCAAAAGTGTCGCCGCTCTTGACGACATACTTGGTGTAGCCCGCAGGCGCACCGCCCGAAAACGTCTTGCCCGACGCGGCCGCCGGCACCGTGGCCATGCCGGCGTACGGATCGGCGTGCACCTCCCAGTACTGCTTGTCCTTGGGGGCCTGGGGCGCGGGATAGGTGACATCCGCCGGCTTAACTGGCGAGAGAGCCGCCGGCATCGGGTTTTCGCCCGCCGGAATTTCAGTGACGGCCGCATTTGCGCCCTCGCCCTCCACGCCGCCGAACGAGCAATTATTGCCCGCATAGCGCGTCGCGCAGCCCGTGGCCAGCGTCACGCCGACGCAAAGCCCTGCGACACTGAGCATTTCAAAAGTCTTGGTCTTGTCCATCTTTAGTCTCCGAGTTGTTCCTTCTGGCTTAACGCGCCAGGTTTTGCAATTCCGTCCTTACGCAAGCCGCGAAACGATCCCCTCGCTCCGCATAGCCTTTAAACTGGTCGAACGACGCGCACCCCGGGGCAAGAAGAACAACCTCCCCCCGCGCGGCCTCGCGCCGTGCCGCCGCCACCGCCGCATCTACGGTCCCGCAGATTTCGCAGTCGACGACGTCATGCCACGCTTCGAAAAATCTCTGCGCACACTCACCTATAAGATACACTTTTTTCGCGTATTTTGCCAATGTTTTTTTTACAATGCAAAAATCATCTTCCTTGACGCGCCCCCCCGCGACGAGGCGAACGGGTCCAGAAGCCATTTCAAGCGAGGCTTCAAGGGCCGCGAGGCTCGTGGCCTTGCTGTTGTCAACATAGGCGACGCCATCCTTCTCCGCGACGACTTGCATTCGGTGAGGCAACGGCACGAAACGGCCAAAGGCCAACGCGATTTCCCCACCGTCAAGCCCCGCGCCCGCCAGCGCAACCGCAGCGGCTACAGCCGCAGGCTCAAGTACCGCGTTCGCGAAATAACTTCCCCGCGCGACCTCCGCGCCAGGCATTTCCGCAGGTGTCTTTCCGAAAACAAGCATTTCACCGACACGCTGCGCAAGCTCCATCTCCCGGCCCCGGCCGAGACGCAGCGCCCCCGGCGCACCAAGCGCAACCGCGCGTTTGTAGGCGGACGCCTCGCAAACCGCGAGATCGCCCGCGTCGCAAAAGCGCGAGAAGATTCCGAACTTCGCCACGGCGTAGTTTTCAATCGTGCCGTGACGGTCAAGATGGTCGGCCTGCAAGTTGAGGAGGACCGAGATGTCGGGCCGGAATCCCCTTGCGTGAAGGAGCTGGAACGAACTCGCCTCGACCACGGCCCAGTGTGGCTGGGGCGAAAGCATCGCGACTTCGCAAAGCGGCGTCCCGTAGTTGCCGCACGGCGCCGCCGTGTCGCCCGCCTCGGCAAGGGCGTCGGCGCAGAGCTTGACCACGCTGCTCTTGCCTTTCGAGCCCGTGACGGCAAGAATGCGCCCGCGCCAAAACCAGAAGCCAAGTTCCAGTTCCGAAATCACGGGGATCTTGCGCACGGCGCATTTTTCAAGCCAGGGGTGCCCGTCGGGAATGCCCGGCGAGACAACGGCGAGATCGACATCGTATTCGGGGAACTGCGCCTCGCCGTCGAGAACGCACACTTCAGCACCTGCGGCCTCAAGCAGTTTTTGCGCCGCAACGCCGCTTCTGCCCGCGCCAAAGACAACGGCCCGCGCAGGCGCAGCGGATTTCGCAAGGGCGGCGCGGCCAATGGCGGACGCCAGCGGCGACTTGTGGAAAAGGGGCACGTTTTCAAGGTGCATGCCGTGCGACGCCTTGACCAGCGCCGTCGAGCCCGGAGGAAGTTCGCGGCGCAGGATGCGCGCGGCATCTGCCGCGTCATGCGCGAAAAAGGTGCGGCCCCTAAAGGCGCCGCCCGCGAAATTGCGCGCGAGTTCGCCGACGCAGACAAGCACGTCCGACTCGTGCGTTTCGATTTCGCCAAGGACCTTCGCGATCGAACGGTGGTATTCCGCGGCATTCTCGCCAAGCTCAAACATGTCGCCCAGAACGAAGGCGCGGCGCGGCGCCGAGCCGTGCATTTCAAGCACGCCCGGATCCCCCAGCGCGGCGAAGGCCCTGAGATTGGAAAAGGACTGGAGGACGGGTCCCCCGGCCTTGCGCGGCGCGGGGACGGAAAGCGCGAACGCCTTGACCGACGCCGACATCGACGCGGGACTGGCGTTGTAGGCGTCGCAGATCCAGTTGACGCCTGCGTCCTCAAAGCGCTCCCACCGCATCTTCATCGACGGGAGATTGCCAAGCCGCGCAATGAGCGTCTCCCACGGCACGCCGCATTCATGCGCCGCGGCCGCGGCCAGCAAGGCGTCGAGAACGTTGTGCCGCCCGGGGCGCCCAAGCGAAACTTCGGCGGGATGCGCAAGGCCCGGACCCGAAATTTCAAAGTCGCACGTCTCCTCTGAAATAATCTTCGCCGTGTAGTCGGCCTTGGCGCAGCCTTGCATGCCGACGCCGACAACGCGGCAGGACGCCTGCGACGAAAGGTAGTCGAAGAACTCGCCCTCGGCGTCGAGCACCGCGAAACCGTCCTTGGGCAGGGCGCGGAGAAGCGTCGCCTTTTCGTTGGCGATGCCCGCGAGCGAGTCGAAGAACTCAATGTGCACGGGCGCGATGGCGGTGATGATCGCGGCGTCGGGCGCCATCGCGCGGCAAAGCGGCGCCATGTCGCCGGGATGGCTCATGCCGGCCTCAAAGACCCCGAACCGCGCGTCGTCGCGCATTGAAAGCAGGCTGAAAGGCAGGCCGATGTCGTTGTTGAAGTTCGCCTCGGTGTAGGCCGTCGGCCCGAAGTCCGCAAGCAAGGCGGCTGTCCATTCCTTGACCGTGCTCTTGCCGACCGAACCTGTCACGCCGACGACAAAAGGCGCGACCTTGCGCCGCCAGGCGAGCGCGGCATCGCGGAAGGCCTGAAGCGTGTCGCGGACGACGAGAAGCGGCGCGGCGGCGTCCGCAGCGGAAGCGTCCGCGACAAGGGCCGCGCCCGCGCCGGCCGCAAGGGCCGATTTGACGAAGGCGTGGCCGTCGGCCTTGTCGGATTTAAGCGCGACGAAAACATCGCCGGGCCGCACCTTGCGGCTGTCGAAGCAAAAACCCGTCAAACGCGAAGCGGGCTGCGCCGTCCACTTGCCGCCGGTCCAACGGGCGAGATCATCTGGTTGGAAAATGGCCATGGTGTGTTCAAAAGAGGTCGTTAGGCGCCGGGCCATTCGCGGCGCATGAAGGCCAGCGATGCGGCGAGATCGGCTTTGCCAATGGAGGAGAGGGGTTCGAAAACGAGGATCTTGTCCCTGAGGAACGAGAAGCGGCGGTAGTCGATGCCGCCAAGCCCCGGCGCCTGGTGGTCGCCGCCCGGGCCGATTACGTCGTGGACATGTGCGCCGGCGACACGCCCGAGGTGACGCTTCGCCAGTGCGGCGGCATCGCCATACCCGGCGTTTTCCATGACCTGGCCGTGCCCCATGTCAAACCAGAAGGCGAAAGCCGGCGAAGATCCGAATGACGCGGCGAGGGCATCCATTTCGGCGGGCGAGGGAAGCGCGTCGTAGGAGGGGAGATTTTCGATGGCGAGGCGTACGCCCGCCTTTTCAAAAGCAGGGAGCACCTCGGCGAGCGAACGGGAAAGCGCCTCCATCATGGCGGGTGCGCCGGCATCACGGGCGGCGTTCATTTTACGCAGACGAAAGCGATAGAAAAAGCCCTCGTCGCGCTCGTTCATGATGCGGTCGTGAATCCAGAGCCACGGACGCGCCGCCGCCTCGACGCGCCCGGCGTGAAGCACGACCGCCGGGGCCCCGACCTCCCGGGCGAAAGCCAGGTTGTCGAGGATCTTCGCGACGGCCTGGACGCGCTCCTCCTCCTTGGGCGAGGCCGGCTTGAACAATTCGGGATGGCCGCCGGAACCTTCCGCAGCGGGCGTGAAAGCATGGATGCTGGAAATTCCAATCGCCCCGGTGCGGACACGGGCCATAACGCCTTCGGCCATGCCGGGCTTGAAACCGTAACCCAGCTCCAACGCGCCGAATCCCATTTCGAGGGCTTCGTCAACCATTGCCTCGCCGGACGATTGCCGCTGGCCGAACCAGCATGTGCTGAGGGAAAACATTTTCGAAAAAACAACGGGCCAAAAACAAGAAAGGCAACGCCTCGCGGCGTTGCCTTTCGTTGGAGACGCGCATTAATACGCGTTGCGGCGCGAGAACGCGCGGATACGGGCGCGGGCGGCTTTCTTGCGCTTCTTCTCGGAGGGCTTCTCGAAATACCGGTTCGCGCGGATCTGCTTGACAAGACCTTCCTTGTCGAGGATCTTCTTCATGCGCTTAAGTGCGCGGTCGATTGTTTCGCCTTTTTTCAAACGGATAATCAGCATCGGGAGTCACCTCCAATCCCCTGCCTTGCAGGAAGCATCAATATTATCAAAAATGGAAAATTTTGGCAAACGCTATGCGAGCGCCGAGACGAAAAGCGCCTTGATCGTGTGCATGCGGTTCTCGGCCTCGTCGAAGACCTTTGAGGCAGGCGAAGAGAAGACTTCGTCCGTCACCTCCATTTCGCCGATCTCCTTCGAGACCTCGGTCTTGTTGTCGTGGAAGGCCGGAAGGCAGTGCAGGAAGATCGTGCCGCCCGCGGGGTTGCCGGCGGCCGCGGCCCGGAAGAGATCCGCGTTGACCTGGTAGGGGCGCAGAAGGCGCATGCGCTCGGCCTTCTTCGCTTCCTCGCCCATCGAGACCCACACGTCGGTGTAGATCGCGTTGGCGCCGCGGACGCCCTCCTTCGGATCGTGGAAAATCTCGACGGTCGAACCGTTTTTCGCCGCGATGGCACGGCACTCCTCGACGAGGTCGGCGCGGGGGGCGAGTTCGGGCGGCGTGGAATTCGCGTAGTTGACGCCGGCCTTGGCGCAGCCCAGCATGAGGGAATTCGCCACGTTGTTGCGGCCGTCGCCCACATACGCCACTTTGAGGCCCCTGAGATGGCCAAAGTGTTCCTTCACCGTCATGAGGTCGGCAAGAATCTGCGTGGGGTGGTAGTCGTCCGTCAGGCCATTCCAGACGGGAATGCCAGAATATTTCGCGAGATCCTCGACGACCTGCTGCGAGAAGCCGCGGAAGAGGATGCCGTCGAAAAGGCGGCCAAGGACGCGGGCGCTGTCCGCCACCGATTCCTTAAGGCCGAAGTGAATGTCGTTGCGCGTCAGGTACTCCGTGGAACCACCCTCGTCGCTTGCGGCGACCATCGACGAGCAATGGGTGCGCGTGGAGCTCTTCTCGAAGATCAGCGCGATGTTCCTGTGGTGCAGGAGGTCGCCGCGGATGCCGGCGGCCTTGCGCGCCTTAAGGGCGATGGCAAGGTCGATGAGTTCGAGCATCTCGGCGTCGGTAAAGCTTCTGAGCGTCAGCAACGAACGCCCCTTGAGAGCGGGGTTCCAGGAGATTTCATTCACATTCATAATGCAAACCATTATATCATTAATTTGACTCCCGCGCCTCTTCATGGTATGATTAAAGACGATTTTTTCACCTGCGGCGTGTGGAGCTTGCCTCCCCGTTGCGGCTTTGAGTCCAGCGCGGCCCTTCCCGGCCGTCGACTGCCGGACGCGAAACCGTTGCCGCGTCCCAAAGTCGGGCGCGCGGCATGCCGCTTTCAACATGCACCGCGTCCGCGACCAGCAAAAACAGGTCACGCCCGCACAGGCCGGGAAACAGGACTCAAAGCAAATGAGCCAGATTGACAAGACCGCAATTCGCCAGGCGTTCCAGCGTCACGAGGGTGACACCGGGTCCAGCGAAGTCCAAATCGCCCTCCTCTCCAAGAAGATCGAGGCGCTCACCGCGCACCTCAAGAGCCACAAGAAGGATGTTTCCTCCCGCTATGGTCTGATCCGCATGGTCTCCAGCCGCCGCAAGCTTCTCGACTACCTCAAGCGCCGCGACGAGGCTAGCTACCTCAAGATCATCAAGGAGCTTGGCATCCGCCGCTAAGGCGACCACCCGCATGGCCGCGGCAACGAACCGCGCGCCAACAGGAGATACCCAATGAACAATCCCATTACCGTCTCCGCCGAAATCGGCGGCAAGACGATCACGATTGAGACCGGCCGCATGGCGCTCCAGGCCGCCGGCAGCGTGACCGTCCGCCTTGCAGACACTGTTCTCTTCTCAGCCGTCTGCCACACCGACTCCCCGCGCGAGGGGATCGACTACTTCCCGCTCCAGGTCGACTACCGCGAGAAATTCTACGCGGCGGGCCAGTACCCCGGCGGCTACTTCAAGCGCGAGGCGCGTCCGAGCGACCACGAGACGCTCATCGCGCGCCTCACCGACCGCCCGATCCGCCCGCTCTTCCCCGAGGGCTACTACAACGACGTCCAGGTCATGAACATGCTGCTCTCGGCCGACGGCGAGAACGACCCGGATGTGCTTTCGGTCACCGCGGCCTCCGCGGCGCTCCACCTCTCCGAGGTTCCGTTCTACGGCCCGATCGCCGCCGTGCGCATCGGCCGCATCAACGGCGAGTGGGTCATCAACCCCACGCAGAAGCAGCGTGACGAGAGCGACCTCGACCTTATGTACGCCGGCACCCGCGACCGCTTCCTCATGATGGAGGGCGGCGCCGACGAGATTCCCGAAGCCGACTTCATCGCCGCGATGAAGCGCGCCCAGGAGGAGGTCGTCAAGCTCATCGACATCCAGATCGAGCTCCGCCGCAAGCTCGGCAAGCCCGACAAGGTCATCGTCGAGATTCCGCAGGACCCCGAGAAGATGGACTTCCTCCGCCAGACCTCCGGCGCGGAGCTGCGCGAGGCGCTCGTCATCCCCGGCAAGCTCGAACGCCAGGGCAAGGTCGAGGCCATCAAGACCGCCCTCAAGGCCAAGGCCCTCGAAAAGTGGCCCGAGCTCACCGACAACGAGTACATCCACCTTTTCGACGCCCTCGAAATCGAGACCGTCCGCTCCAACGTCCTCGACCGCGGCAAGCGCATCGACGGCCGCGGCCAGTACGAGCTCCGCCCGCTTCAGGCCGAGGTCGGCATCCTGCCCCGCCCGCACGGCTCCGCGCTCTTCATGCGCGGCGAAACGCAGGCGCTCGGCACGGTCACGCTCGGCACGAAGTCCGACATCCAGGAGATGGACAGCATCACCGGCGGACCCAAGTCCAAGGCCTTCATGCTTCACTACAACTTCCCGCCCTACTGCACTGGCGAAGTCCGCAAAATCGGCGGCACCGGCCGCCGCGAAATCGGCCACGGCGCCCTCGCCGAGCGTTCGCTCCGCCCCGTGATCCCGACGGACTACCCCTACACGATCCGCGTCGTCTCGGACATCATGGGCTCCAACGGCTCGTCGTCGATGGCCTCGTGCTGCGTCGGCACCCTCGCCCTGATGAAAGCCGGCGGGCGATTCAAGGCCCCGGTGGCCGGCATCTCCGCCGGTCTCTTCACGACGCCCGACGAGTCCAAGAAGATCGTCGTCACCGACATCCTCGGCGCCGAGGACCACTGCGGCGGCATGGGCTTCAAGGTCTGCGGCACCCGCAAGGGCATCACCGGCTTCCAGGTCGACCTCAAGATCCGCGGCCTCACGTGGGACATCGTCGAGGAGGCGATCCGCCAGACCCGCGACGCCCGCATGAAGATCCTCGACTTCATCGAGTCGGTCATCCCCGAGCCCCGCAAGGAGCTTTCGCCGCACGCGCCGCGCATCGAGACCGTCAAGATCCCGCAGGACAAGATCGGCGCGCTCATCGGCAAGGGCGGCGAAACGATCCGCGGCATCTGCGACAAGACAGGCGCCCAGATCGACATCGACGAGGACGGCAACTGGGGCATCGTCTCCATCTTCGCCACCTCCGGCGAAATGATGGAGGCCGCCAAGGCCGCCGTCAACGGCGTCATCGCGGAGCCCGAAGAGGGCATGATCTACGAGGGAACGGTCACCGGCATCAAGGAGTTCGGCGCCTTCGTCGAAATTCTCCCGGGCCAGGACGGCCTCTGCCACATCTCAGAGCTCGCCGACCATCGCGTCGGCAAGGTCGAGGACATCTGCAAGGTCGGCGACAAGATGTGGGTCAAGTGCATCGCCATCGACGACCGCGGCCGCGTGAAGCTCAGCCGCAAGGCCGCCATGGCCGAGCGCGACGCCGAAGCCCAGAAGTAAGGGCCGACGCTACAGCGCAACATCAAAAAGGCGCCCCGCCGCATCAGTGGCGGGGCGCCTTTTTTGTCACGTAATGCTTCTCCGGTGCAATTTGAAGAGAGAAGCGAATGGATGCGGTCAGGGGCGGAAGAGGTCGTCGAGGGTCACTTCGGATTGGACGATGCCGGAATGCCTGTTGCGCTTCACGCCATAGGTCGTGACATACGTCAGGTGTACGGCTTTCTTCGTGCCCGTCAACGCCTTGAAGAGTTCCCGACGCGAACGCACATGGCGCTCCTCGCCGTCGTTGATCTCATGCTCCGAAGAGGCGAACTTCATCTCGCAAACGTTGATGACGCCATCCGCCCGGTCGACGAGAAGGTCGATCTGCGCCCCTTCGTGTTCGGAGGTTCGCGCAACTTGCCAGGAACTATCGTTCGAGATGATGCCGGAAATGCCCAGCGCCACCTTGATCTCGCGGACATGCTGCAGGCAAAGGCGCTCAAACGCAAGCCCTTCCCAGACGACCCGGAACTGGGCGTCCGCCGAAGCACTCCAGAAATGCCGGTCATTCACCTTGTTCTCGCCGACGAACGCAAGATGGAACAGCGTGAAGTTGTCGATCAGCTGATAGGTCGCGCCCTTCGACTTCTTTCCGAACGCCACGCTCTTCCTGATGAAACCGCACTCCTCGAGTTCGCGCAAGTAGCGCGTGAAATTGCCGCACGAACACAAGCCCGTCATCTTCATCAGCTCGTCGCGAGTCAGGCCCGACTTGTGCCGTCCCAGCGTCCGAACGAGCTTCAGGTAGGGTTCCGGCTTGCGGAACAGCGAGGAATACAGCTCGTCAAACTCCCCCTCAAGCTTGTTGGACCGCGCGAAGAAGAGGTCGTCGATGTTCTGGTCGGCGCTCAAGTCCGGTTCAAGATGCTTCCAGTAGAAGGGAATTCCGCCAAGAACCATGTATGTCTCGGCAATCTGGTAGCGCGTCATCACGATGCCGTGCGATGCGACATACTCCTCGCATTCCCTCAGGGAAAACGGCTGGAGCGAAATCCGCCCCGTGACCCGGTTGTGAAGTCCGCCCTTGTCCTTGATGACCTTGTTGATGACCCAGGACGTCGCCGAACCGCAGACGATCAGAAGGACATCCGTCCGCGCCGACGCCCAACCGTTCCAGAAATGCTCCAGGGCCGGAATGAAACGGGAACCCTTCGTGTCCAGATACGAAAGCTCATCAAGGAAGATGACTTTCTTTTCCGCTTGGGACCGGACGATGACCGATTTGAGCAAGTTGAACGCGGCAAACCAATCCTCCGGATTGCCCGCAACATCGACACCGCACTCCCGAAGCGAATCTCCAAAGGCACGCAACTGCTCTTTCGTCCGTCCGCGCGCAATCCCCGTATGTTGAAACGCAAACCGATCCTGAAACGTCTGGCGAATCAGATAGGTCTTCCCGACACGGCGACGTCCATAGACGGCCACGAACTCCGACTCTTCGGACTGCGCATACTTCAAAAGCCGCACTTTTTCCGCTTTTCGGCCAATCATTGCGAATTCCCTTTCATCATTTCGACCAAATCATATCATTATTATAAGATTTGGTCAATATGGTGAATGTCAAACAACGATAATTTCCAAATCTGCAATCTTAACAGTGATTTGGCCACAAATCATAGTGGGCATCAAAAAGGTGCCCCGCCGCATCAGTGGCGGGGCGCCTTTTTTGTCACCTACTTGAGTTGGAAAACCAGACCGCCGGGGAACGGGACCGCGTAGCCCATGTAGGTTTCCTTCTCGCCCTTGCGGGCGCAAGGCGAGGTCGTGCGGATTTCATAGTGGTGGCGCCAGTTGTCGACAAGACCGGGATTGACCGTGACGTTCCCCTCGCCTTCCGACGCCTCAGGCGCGCAGGAATAGACGACACTCCCACCGGACACGGAAAGATCGCCCGCCTCATTGCCCCATGCGATTGTATTCTTCACCTCGCCGCCGCGAACGCCAAGACCGCCAATGGTTCCGACGCCATCAAGCTGTCCGTTGCCAGCAATCGTCACATGATCGACAAGGCCATTCCCGATCGTGAGCCCGGCGCCGGCCTGATCCATCGTGTTGGCGCTCCGGTTGCCGGTAATGAGGCAGCCGCGCACGACAGCATCGTCGCCATCCACCGTCACACCCGCCGCGTCATAGTTGTTGGCCGTTGCGTAATACGTCATCGAATAGGCGTTGTCGAAGACGCGGCAGTTCTCCAGTGTGCCGCCCTTCACCAGCGCACCGGCCGCCGTCGCATAGGCGCCATACGACGCATGGTAATACTTCGCCGACACCATGCGGTTGCTGCAGATGGCGCAATCCGTCACCTTGCCCGTTCCCGAAATGCGCACGCCCGCCGCGTAAAGCATGTCTGGGCTTGTCGCCGTCGGATCCAGAATGTTCCCGGAGATCGTGCAGTTCGTCACCGTGCCGCCCGTCACGTTGAGGCCGACGACGCCGCGTCCCGTGCCCGTCATCGCATTCGGACCGACCGTGCTCGCAACCAGTGTGCCCGCGCTCATGGTCACCGCCGGCAACCAGTGATTCTTCGACTTGCACGCCGCGAACACGCAGTTCGAAATCGTCCCCTTCGTCAGCGTCGCCCCGCTGCCAATGGTCGCCCACATATCCTGCGAAACCGCATCTGTCGCCACAATGCCCGACACCGTAAAGCCCGCAAGCAGCGCATCGTCGTCACCGACCAGGAACCCGCCGCCCACGTCATCCGTCGAATTAAAGCTGACAAAGGTCCGTGACGGTCCTTCCGTGGCAATCAGGCGGACTGGCTTTTCCAGCGATGCCGCGACCGTGTAACCATTCGCCGTTACCATCGTCCCGCGATTCGTGTAGCCGCCTGCCGCCACGTAAACGGTGCCCGGATCGCCCTTCGCGCCATAGACCGCCGCCACGGCGTCTGCAAAATTCGTCGCCGCCTTCGCCGGCTCGTCGTAGGGCGAGATCGACGCGCCGTCCATCGCCACGAAGCAGGTGCGCGGCATCGACGTAACCTGCACGTTCTTCTCCGGCGAAACTTCGCCCGACGCATTTGTCACCTTCACCGACAGGACATACGAACCGGCCTTTTCAGCCGTAAATTCGTAGGTATTTCCATATACGGTCTCCGTTTTCGATTCCACGCCGAATGTCACCGTCCATTCGCATGAGGCGAGTTGCGTGTCATCGCCGTCGATCGAAACTGTGAAGACCTGCTTCGCGCCTTTCGGCAACGACGCCACGCCGGGATCCACCAGCGCCACGATGCCTTGAACGGCGACCTTCTCCATCGCACCCGCGTCGGGAAAGTCCTCGCAGCCGTCGTAAACCGTCGGACGCTCCATGCCAAGCAGGTCGTCAGTCACATAGTTCTGGCGAACGGCGTTATAACCCGCAGAAGTCGCTGTGATCGAATAGGCGTTCACGTTCTCCCAGGTTACCGGAAAGGCGACCGACGGATCGAGGAAGTTGACTCCCTCGGTGTAGACGTCGGCAGAGCCCGTCACGCAGGTAACGCCATCATCCGCGACACACGCCTTCATGCTCGCGCCATCCGCCAGATACGCGCCCTTCTCCCCCGCCGTCGAACCGTTCGCGACCAACGTGCAGTGCTCGACCGTCACGTTCTTGCTGTTGACGTAAAGTCCGCCGGCACTGTCCGCTGACGTCGTCGCCGCACTGTTGCCGGCGATGAGGCAGTTCCGGATCGTGCCCGCGCTCGCCGTCACGCCGCCCGCGTGCTTCGCCTGCGTGGCGGACTGGTTGATGTTGTTCTGGACGATGCAGCGTTCGAGCGTGCCGCCCTCCATCCGCACGCCCGCCGCGAACATCGAAATGCCTGTGCTGGACGCGCCGCCCGCATTCCCCTCGATGATTGAATCGCGCACCGTTCCGCCCTTCATGATCACGCCGTCAGCCGTCGCCTGGTCGGACGCCTTGAGCGTGATCGTGTTGCGCAAAACGGCACCGCGCGCGAAGACGCCATCGCTGATCCACAAGCCCTGACAGCCGCGCCCCGTCGTTGTGTAGGCGTTGTCGCGAATCGTCGTATGCGTCATGAGTCCGCCCGTGACGGCCACCGGCTGCGTCACGTGCGAGGCGCACGAACAACCCGTCACGACGCAGTTCGAGACCGTACCCTCGTGAAGGTGCAGCACGGATCCGCAGTGCTCGAAGTAAGTGGCGCCGTTCTGCTTGAAGTAGCCAGTCAGCGTCAGCCCGCTTACCAACGCGTTCGTGCACCCGACCTGAATGCCGCAGCTGTGGTCCGTGTTGTTGCGGTAGGTGAAGACGGCCGAGGCGTCGGCCGGACCCAGCACCGTGACAGGCTTCGTGATCACGACATTGCGCCGATAGTCCTTGATGGTCGGCCGCAAGTCGAGATTGTCCGTGTAATTGCCCGAAGCGACGATCACCGTGCCGCCGATCTTCACCGCGTCAACCGCCTTCTGCAAACTCCGCGTCGCCTTCGACGGATCGTCATACGGGGCTGTATCGCTGCCCGTCAGTGAGACATACGTCGTCGCCGGACGCAGGTCACCCGCCGTGCCGTCGTCGATGGTGCAGTCGACGAGCTCGCCGCCAAGCTGGCGGACGATCTCCCCGCCGTCACCGTACTTCACCGTGCAGCCGCTCAAAAGGCAACTGCCCTTCATGTAGAGATGCGGACCGCCCGCGACAACATTGTCCTCAATCTCCGTGTCATAGACCTTGGTCGCATTGTTGTCAATGGCGAGACCGGCAACCAACAGACCGTTGTGGCAGAAGTTGCGGTTGTCCCTGACGACGCAGTTCGAGATCACCGAAGCCCCGCTTGCGTAGATGCCGCCCACGGCAATCGTCGACACGCTCGACATGTAGTGCGAGCTGCAGACGTTGTTCGAGACCGTGCAGCCGATCAGCGATCCGCCCGCCATCTGCACGCCGCCTGCACGCGTATTGTAGGTGTTGGCGCCGTCGTTGTTGCGGATGATGCAGTTCTCGGCCGTGCCGCCACTGACGTAAAGTCCGTTCGCGCTGGTGCCGTCGCCGCCGCAGTTGTCCGCGATGAGGCAGTTCTTCAAGAGTCCCTTGGCCAGCGTCACGCCCGGAGTGTACTTGCAGTTCGTCGCGGCGACGTTGTTCGTGATTGCGCAGTCGCGCATCACGGCCGCATCACCTTCCAGACGGACGGCCGAACACATTTCCTGGCTCGCGCATTTGGTGAACGAACAGTCATGGACCGTGCCGGCAATGACATGGATGGCAAAACCGTAGTTGTACTGCACGTTTGCAGCCGTATGGTCGACGACAGTCAGCCCCGAAATCTCAGCCTCGGCATGATTCACATAAAGGCCGCCCGCCCGCGTCAAATCCCCTTTGCGACAGTGCAGCACCGTCTTCTCGGCACCCGCGCCGATGATCTTGACGGCCTTATCGACAACGCCCAACGCGGCAATCTTCGCGGCGGCGTTGAACGGACTCTGCACGACGGCCATGTCCGCGTAGTCGCCTGCCGCGAGCCGCACCTCCGTGACGTCCTCCTTGGCGAGCGCGACCGACAGCGACTTGATCGGCGCCCCCTCCGTACCGGCCGCACCATCGTCCCCGTTCGGCGCGACATAATACGTCGTTGCACGCACCTCGAAAGCGGCACACGACATAATCAAGCTGGCAAGGACAATCTTCGTGCCAAAATCAGACATAGTTTTCATGTTGATCCTTTTTGAAGTTTTCACTTTGGGTCAAATTATATCACGCAATATTCCCCACTCGCAATTATACGAAAGTATAATACACAGCAACGCAATATGTTTGATATAATGGCAATATGACGATGAGTAATCTCTTGTTTCCACTCCTCCTGTTCTTGACGGCAATGGCATCCGCGTCAGAATTGCAGGCGGCGAAAACCATTACCACGGTCGATGATCTTCACACCTTTTTCTCAGGGTTCGACCATGCAGAACACAATTTCACCATCACCGGGCTTGTAACCTCTGCTCACACATCAAGTATTGCGCCCACGCAAAATTCCCTCGTCCTCAGAGGAACAACAAACAGCGTATATTTCTTCAACATACTGCCGAAAATTCCTTCCATTGGATCAATCGTCGCCATCAAAGGGGTCGCCACCTTTTCAAAGAAAAATGAACCTTGGATGATTTGCTCTTCAATTGAAACAATCGGGCGTGGTCATCCTCCAGAAATTCAAACAGCGACTCTTGCAGCTCTGCAAGCTGCCCAACCAGACCTTCAGCTCGTAAAAACAGAAGGAACCATTGTCGATGTAATTCCCGACGAGATTGATCCTTACTATGCCTACATCCTGCTGAAGGACAACGGGACTATGCTTTCCGCGGCATGCCCGGTCTCTTCTCAGCTTAAAAACATGATTGACGCCCGCGTCACTGTCCAGGGGCTCTACTTCAAGCACATCTACACCCAACGCAAGCATCTCGGCCCATGCCTGTCGCTTTCGGGAATCGACGCCTTTACCGTTCTGACGCCACCGCCAACTGACCCCTTCGACTTTCCGCCCCTGCCCAGGCAGCTCTACCTAAGCCCGCTGGAAGTCGCCCGGCTCGGCAAGCGATCGATCACAGGACACGTCATCGCCAGATGGCAGAATTACCGGCTTTACGTCGCAACTGACGACAGCAAGATCATCGGCGTCGAGCTGTCCGAAGGCGAACAGCTGCCGGATTACGGAACTTTCGTGAAGGTCGTCGGCAATCCCGAAACCGACCTTTACCGCATCATTCTGACTGGAGCCCGCGTCAGGTCCGAGGATGGTCCTGCATTAACTGAAGACGAATCGGATTCCCTGACGATTAATACGCTCTTCACAAAACGAGACGAAACCACGGCCTTCAACGACGATGTCCGCGGCTGCCTTGCCACCGTCAGCGGCGTTATCCGTCTCATGCCCGCCGTTGACAGCGAAGAGCGCCGCCTGACTCTTGATTGCGGACAATACAAGATCCCCGTCGACTACAGTGCCAACCCCACGGCCGCAAACGGCCTGACGATCGGCTGCACGGTCGAGGTGACGGGGCGTTGTCTGCTCGAAGCGGACAAATGGCAGCCAAGCCACATCTTCCCACGCATCAGCGGGCTTGTGATCGTCATTCGCCGACCCGACGACATCCACGTCCTCTCACGACCGACATGGTGGACGCCACAGCGGTTCTCGGTCGTGATCGGGTTCCTGCTGGCCGTCCTCCTCGGCCTCTACGCCCGCAACCGTTTTCAGAAACGCATCGCGCGATTGAAACTCGGAGAGCGGACGCGTCTCGCGGTGGAGCTGCACGACTCACTCTCGCAGACGCTCGCCGGCGTCGCCTGCCAGATTGCCGCGAGCGACAACGCCATCGGCAACGATCCCATTGCGGCGAAGGAGCGCATCAAGACCGCCGAGCGCATGCTCAAGTCGTGCCGCACCGAACTCCGGCACTGCCTCTTCGACCTGCGCAGCGACACGCTGGAGGAAAAGGACTTCTCCGCAGCCCTCCGCAAGACGCTGGACCAGCTCGAGGGCGACGCCGACATCGCCATCCGCTTCAATGTGCCGCGAACGCTTCTCAATGACGCCGTTGCCCACGCGATCATCGCCATTGTCCGCGAGCTCACAAGCAACGCCCTTCGCCACGGCGGCGCCACCAAGGTCAGGATTGGCGGCAGCGTGGAGGACGGCTACGTCCGCTTCTCCGTCGCCGACAACGGCTGCGGCTTCGACCCCGCCCGCTGCGCGGGCTCCCTCGAAGGCCATTTCGGACTCGAAGGCATCCGCGACCGGATGAAGAAGCTCCGCGGTACCTTCGAAATCAACTCCACCCCCGGCAAGGGAACAAAGGCCGTTCTCTTGCTGCCGCTCAAGGTTTAAGCCCAGATGCGGCCTTTGCCTTCCCGTCACATTTCCGCCAACGACAGGCCGGCAAGGCCACCGCACAGATCGCGCTTGTCGGGGTTCTTCGTCAGGAATGCCTCGACCTTCGACTCAAGCGCACTCGAATCGAAGCGCGAAATGTTTCTCTTCACTTCGTAAAAGTCCATGTTCCCAGTCAGCTCGTTCTCGCAAACCAAGTCGATCTCATTCTCGCCCTTGCGATCCCACCACGCCCCCATGCGCGTATAGCGACGCGCTTCGGCGAACTTCGCCTTGAAATACCCCTCCAGCATGACGCCGGAGAACACCGGATAATCCCGCAGGATAATCGCCCTGAGTTCGTCGAACATCTTCAGCTCGACGAGATAGTTGTACTTGTAGACAAAGCGAAACCAAAAGGTCAGGAAATTGTCGTTGATCCTGTAGATGCAATTCTTGTTCGCGCTCTTCTCGAAGATTGGCTGACGCTTGGCGATCAAGTCGTACGCATCCTCCAGCTTGGTCAGATAACCGCCGGCGCTGCCGCCAATCGACTGTTCGATCTCGCTGCGTGTCGTCCGTCCGGACGCAATCGACGAAAGAATCGTAAAGTAATTGCCGTACTCCTTGCCGAATTCCTCGACCAACAGCGTCTTTCCCTCATCCAAGAAGGTCGAACCGAGCCGGACCATGCTCTCAATCATCTTCCGCGGCGTATACGCCTTGTCATCCATCAAAAGCGCGACATGTCGCGCCACGCCACCCGTAAATGCCCAAAGCGCAAGCAAGTCGTCCGGCCTGTACGACGGATGGTAGCAGGCGAGGATTTCCTTCAATACGGACACACGAAACGGTTCGATCCGGAAAGATGCCGTGTTGCGCCCGTAAAGCGGAGCCTCCCTGTCTTCGAAAATCTCCCCCATCAACCGGTTGATGCTGCCACAGACTACCAAATTGACCTTGGCCTTGCGGTGAAACGCATCCCAATCGCCGGCAATGTCGTTGACAATCGAAGCGTCAATCTTCAGAAAGTCCTGGAACTCGTCGATAAAGAGCGTCAGCGGACGATTTACGGAGATCTCCAGCACAAAGCGAAACAACTGCTGAAACCGCTCGATTCGCCCGGGAACGGAAATCCCAAGTGTTGTTTCAACAATCTGGCAAAACGATTCGCAAAGATCCGGCTGCGCTTTCTTGGAAACATAGAAGTAAAGATATCCCTCGTCCTCGAAGGCATGCTTGACCAGTTCCGTCTTGCCGACGCGTCGCCGCCCGGTAATCACCGTGAACTGGGCGTTTTCGCGGGACTTCTCGCGTATTCTCCTCAGTTCAGCTATTTCATCTTTCCGATCGAAAAACTTCATTTCCGTTTCTCCGGCCCCAAGTTCCGCAACGGCCGTTTCCGCAACAGCCGTTTCAGTTGTTGGGTATTATATCACAATCGGCATGCTCGTGCACAGCATATACGAAAGTATAATACACAGAATACGCCCGACTTTGCTATAATTTGAGCGACATGAAGAAAATCAAGATTCTCCTCGCCGACGACCACCGGCTTCTGCGCATGGGTCTCGCCGCGCTCATCGCAAGCGAAAAGGACATGGAAGTCGCCGGCGAAGCCGAGACAGGCCGCGCGGCAATCGAGGCCGCACGCACGCTTCGTCCCGACGTCGTGATCATGGATCTGATGATGCCCGAACTGTCTGGAGCCGAGGCGACAAAGGCGATCCACGCCGAAATGCCCGATGTCAAGATCCTCGTCCTCACCTCCTTCGGCACATCCGCCGAACTGGCCGAGGCCATCAACGCCGGTGCCGTCGGGGCCCTGATCAAAGACACAGCGACCGAGGATCTTGTGGCGGCGATTCGCACCGTCCATGCCGGAAAGAAAGTCATCCCGGAAAAGCTTCGCGTCTTTGCAAAGGACTTTGCCGAAGCCCCCAAACTCTCGACTCACCAGTTGGAAATCCTCGAGTCAGTCACGAAGGGACTTTCCAACGCCGACATCGCCCGACTTCACAACCTTTCGGAAATCACGATCAAGAAGCAGCTCTCGACGATCTTCGAGCGCATCGGCGCCGCCAACCGCGCCGAAGCCGTCGCCATCGCCCTCCGCAAGCAGCTGGTGAAGTTGTGATTGGCGGCGGGGCTATTCGTCGGGCCAGCGGAACGCGTCAACGCGCTGCATCTTGCCAATCGAAGCGGCGAAGTTCGAAACGAGGATTTCCCAGCCGGACGGCGACCATCCGTGGCGGACGGATCCCCCGAAGCCATGGTTGACGCCGGAGAAGACATGTATCTCGCCGCGGATTTTCATGCGGCGCAGTCGCTCGTAGGCGCGGATGGAGCCAACGGCGGAGTGTCCGTCGTCATCGCCGTGGATGAAGCACATCGGCGGCGTTTTTTCGTCAAAGGCGAGCAAATCGGAGAAGGGGCAGTCAACCTCCTCGCCGCGCTTGCCGAAGACGCCCGGCGGGTAGTTGAGCAGGTAGGCAGGGTAAACGGGCGCGGCAAAGTCAAGGTGACACGGGAGTTTGTCGAGCTCGTCCACCGGCTCGTAGGCGGCCGTCTGCGAATTGCAGGCGGCAAGGCAAGTGAGATGCCCGCCGGCGGAGAAGCCCGTCATGCCAATGCGCGCGGGGTCGATGCCGCGCTCCGCCGCCTGCGAGCGGATGATCCGCACACAGCGCTGGACGTCCTGCCAGGCGGATTCGCAAAGGGGATCCGTTCCATAGCCCGGCACACGGTACCTGAGGATGACGACGTGCATGCCGAGGGCGAGGAAGTTCCGCGCCGTGCGCAACCCTTCGTGCTGGTAGGCAAGCCCCGTATACCCGCCGCCGGGTGCGACGATGATGCAGGTCTTGGTCTTGTTGTTGGTCGGCGCAAACCACTCCATTTCGGGAATCGTCTGGAAATCGCGGTAGCCGGGGATCCTGCCCTCAGGCCAGAGGCGCGCCGTTTCAGGCGGATTTTCCAGCCACGCCGCGACGGCGGCGCGATCCTCCACGCCAATGCGATGGCCGGCACCCTTGCAGATTTTCGCGGTCTTGTCATACGACCCGGAACCGTTCACAACCGCGTAAATGGCCGAGGGCGGCGTCACGGGATCAAGATCGCCGAAAGCGACGGCCAGCGGGCATTTCACGAACTTGGCGAAGGCGCGGTCGTCAAGGTAGGGGTCGTCGCACGCCATCATGACCTCGGGGGAGAACAGCGCGGCGCGCGTGAACTTGCCGCCAACCGCAAGCACGGCAAAACCAATGCCGCCACAAGCCCCTTCGGCTTCGAGCCACACCTTGAAGGGATCGACATCCTCTCGGGCGGCAAGCCATTCCGCCGCCTGTACGCACTTCAAAATCGCCGCCGTGCGTCCGGCGGGATTGCGCAAGGCCTTGGCATCGACTGCGACCGCCAAGGCAATTTCGCCTTCCTTCGTCGGCGGCGCAGCCTCACCGTCCGCCACGATGACCAACCGGGCGGGCTGTTTTTTATCCGCGACGGGCAGGTCGGGCGCAGTGAAGAGCGCCGGAGCGTCCGCGAGGGCCTTGCGCCAATGGTCGCGGAAATCCTTTGGCGGATCGAAAACAGAGCGAATGGCGGCGGGGTTGACATGGAAAGCCGTCGCCCAAAAGCCGCATCCCTCCTCCTGCATCGGGAACCCGGCAATGTCGCCCGACGCAAGTTTGAGACGGAGGAATCCCGGCTTTTCAAGACCGCCGTTCACCTTGAAGGGGTTGCCTGCGGCAAGGTCAAACGCGGTTTCGGGAAAGACCTCGGCGCCGCAGAGATCATCAAGCGACGCCCGGATAGTGCCATTCGTGAGTTTGGCGCCGTTGTCGTCCGTCACCGTGACGGTCAGCTTCGCCTCCTGCCCGGGGTAGTAGAAGCCGTGGACGTGGTCGTTGGCGACCTGAATTTGGACGGCGGAAAGCCCCGCGCAGAACAGCGCCGGGGCAAGCAGCAGAATCGTTGTTTTCATTTTGACTGGGGATGTTGACTTACCGCACGAACAGGAAACCCCCTCTGGCGCGACCTTCGAAACAGCCGGCGTCGATGCGCGAGTCGATGACGCGGGGGTTGCCCGCGAGGTCGAGCTCGGGCAGGCCGAAGGCGAGGTCTCCGGGGGCCACAAGGTTGCGCGCCTGGGAGGCGTGGCTCGGGCAGAACTGGCCACGGGCGTAGTCGTGGAAGATTTTCGAAACGGATTGCGTGAAGCAATTTTCATTGATTGCCCAGGTATCCGCCACATTCCCCTTCAGCTGCGCGAGCACCTGTGCGCTCGCGGCCCGCGACGTGTCGTCCGAACGACCCTTCGAGGCCTGCACATAGGTGGCGTTCGCGCCCCAGACCTTGTAACGCGCGGTCGCCGGATCCGCCGCGTCATACCAGGAACTGGAGTTGCCGGCGATGATGCAGTACTCGACCTTGCCCGATCCGAAGACATTGACACCGCCGAAGTCTCGCGCCTTGTTCCCGACGATGGTGCAGAAGCGCACCGCCCCGTTCGCCACGCAGACCGAGCTCTCGCACGAGCCGCCCGTGTAGCGGTTGTCGACGACGAGCGAATGCTCCAGCCGCGCCGTCCCGGTCAGGTGAACCGCAATGCCGGTGACATCGCCGGCATCGGTGCCCGTGTTGGCCGTGTTGTTGCTGATCACGCAGTGCGTCACGAGAGCGTTGTCCGTCTCGGCGGCGATGCCGCCGCATCGCGCCCACTTGCCCCCGCAGTGATTGTTGCGGACGATGCAGTTCGACACGATGCCGCCCTTGTCGTGAATGTAGATGCCGCCGCCGTACTGGTAGTTATCGTTTCGGTAGCCGCCCTGAATGGTCATTCCCGCGAGCAACGCCGCCTTGTCGGCATTGAAGTTAAGCGGATATCCGAGTTTCGAGGCCGAGCACTTGGCGTCGAGCACCACGTCTTCTGGATTGCCCGTCAGTCCACGCACCGTGAGGAGGTGGTCGAAGTTCAAGGTCTTGCCGAGCTCATAGACGCCGTTAGACAGCACGACCTCCGCGCCATCGATCGCATAATCGATGGCCGCCTGGATCGTCGCCGCGGCGTTCGCCCACGTGTCGTACGGCTCCGCGGCGTTCGGGTTGCCGTTCACCACACGGAGCGTACCCGGCGCGGCAAGGTAAAGCGCCTTCGCGGTCTTCGAAACGCGCGCCTCGGGACTCTTCGACCTGTTGACTGCCGTAACCGCAATGTCCACCGTCGCGGGAGTGGTCTGCGTGAACGACCACTCCAGCTCGCGCGAGACGCGGTCGACGGTACCGTCCGCGCCGAGGTCCCACTCGATCCAGATCTCGTCCGTGCCGTTCGTGCCGGAAACGGCCGCCGTCAGCGTCACGTCGGACGGGATGAAGCTCGCCGCGATGTTCGCCTTGACGCCGACGCCGAACGCGGAGTTGTCGTACTCGTAGCAGCCCGCGTCAACCGGACCGCTGTAGCGCGGCATCCCGTCCAGATCGGTCGTCGAGAGGTTCGTGATCTCGCCGCCGACGTCTATCGCGGCGGATCCGGACGCGAGCCGATAGTCACCGTGCGCGGCGTCGACGAAGGTGAGGTCCGCACCCGCGTGGCAGTTGGCGTTCGGCGCGTTCACGTCGCTGTAGCAATTGGTAAAGCAGCTGGCCGTGCCGCCCCAGGTCGTCCAGCTGGCCGTCGCCCCCGTCGTCTCGTTGCCGGCGATCACGCAGTTGCGCACCCTGACGTTCTGGTTCTGCGTATAGATGCCGGCACAGGCCTTGTTCTTCGCGCCCGCGACCGTGCAGTTCTCGGCGACCGCCGTGTTGTTCAGCACGAGCTGACCGCCCCAGTTGGACGAGGTGTCGTTGTTCTTGTAGAAGAAGCAGTTGTCAATCCGCCCCTTCTGCATGCTCGCGCCGGTACCCGCGGCGTTGTTGTCGTAGACGCTCGTCGTGTTGTTCGAGAAGACGCAGTGAGTGACGAGACCATAGTCCGAATAGCAGACGAGTCCGCCGCCCGTGCCGTGGTGGCCGTTCAGCTTGTTGGCGCGGAAGATGCAGTTCGAAACCATTCCGCCGGCCGCGTCGATCCACAGTCCCGCACCGTAGACGTAGACCGTGCTGAAATCAGTCTTGGTCCTGTGTCCCGCGCCTCCCTCGACGACGAGGTTGGCGACGAGGTCGTCCGCATGCCCGATGTAGAAGATGCGGTACGTCGCACCCGTGTTCTTGCGGTAGACGACCACGTCCTCCGCATTCCCCGTCTCACCGACGAACGAGGAGCCGGAAGTCGCGGGCCAAGCGGCCTTAGGAA
>JAZQOA010000039.1:0-36816 GCA_045627605.1 Kiritimatiellia bacterium
TGGCTCACGGAGCACTGCCCGGAGATCAGGGCGCGTTACGTGACGGCGATGCGCTACAAGGCGATGGCCGTCCGGGCGAGGCAGGCCATCGGCATGGACGAGCCGCACCCGCTCGACACCGCGCTTGGCGGCGGGCCGGGAGCGGTGGATGGCGAACAGGGGAAGGCGGGGAGCGGTAGGTCGCCCGCCGTCGGCGGGCGACTTTTAAATGATGATGAGATTTTGTGCCTTAATACTGGATGCGAAGTCACTGCATATGCGGAACAAAATCAACGTGATGCTGGAAAAACGGCGGACGAAAGAATGGCGGAATGGCGGCGGAAATTGCAGGAAATCCTCGATGACGCCAAAAGGCGGGATGGACGGGTTCGGCGGCGCGGTGGCCGTCCCGGGAGGAAGTCCGAGAATGGTGTTGTCGAGGCCAACGGCGGAAAAAACGCAGGCCGTGCTGCCGTGACTTGCGAAACTGGCACCCTGCGGAAGGAAGTCGCGGACGGTGTGGATTCCGGGAATGGCGGGGCTGACAACTCCAACGGTGGAAAAATCGCGAACGGTGCCGCCGGAGAAAAGCGTGTGACGCAAATGGCCCTCGTCCTGGCGCTTGAGGGGGTGTCGGAACCCCTCTGGGCGCTGGTGAAGTCCGTTGGAACGGGCGGCGGCGCGCAATCAGCGTAGGTACGGCGGATCACTCTTCGGACAATCTTTTGTCGCACTGGGCGCGGGGCGCGGTTGACTGGGAATGTGTCTTTTGGTATAATTTTCTCATTGTTTTCCTGCGCCCATCGTCTATCGGTTAGGACACCAGGTTTTCATCCTAGTAAGAGGAGTTCGACTCTCCTTGGGCGCGCCACTTAGGTGGCGGGTGAATGCGGCCACGGGCCGCTTTTTTTTTTGCACGATGAGCGACTTCCTCCAGAATTTCCTGAGTCATGACGCCGGGCCAATCGCCCAGTTCGTCAAGTACGCCCTCGTGGGCGGGATTGCCACAGCAGTCAACATCGCGGTCTTCTACCTCGTTGGCTGGCGGTTTCTGCCAAGCCTGACGCAAAACGACGTAGTGGCAAAGGTCGTCGCCCGTTTTACCGGGTGGAAGGCCGTCGTGGCGGATGAGGCGAAGCGCGCGCGGAACGCCGTGATCGGCAATTTGATTGCCTTCGTCTTCTCAAATGCGGTCTGCTACATTCTCAACCGGCTTTTCGTCTTCGAGCCCGGCCGGCACGGCGTCATCCTGGAGGCGCTTCTGTTTTTCGGCATCTCGGCCGTGAGCATCGGCATCGGTTCGTTTATCCAGACGCGGCTCATCAAGGCCTTCGGGATGCAGACGACGTATGCCTTTTGCGCCAATCTCGTAACGTCGTTGGCGATCAACTTCGTCATGCGCAAATACGTTGTTTTCGTGGGCTGAGACCATGGCGAAGGTGCTGCTCCATATCTGCTGCGGTCCGTGTGCGTCGGCCTGCGTGGAGCGGTTGCGCACACTGGGGCACGAGGTTGTCCTCTACTTTTCCAACGCTAACATCGCGCCCGCCGGGGAATATGAAAAGCGCCTTGAGGCGGCCCGCCAGCTGGCGTCCGCCACCGGGACCGAACTTGTCGAGGACCGCGCCGCTTCGCACGGCGAATGGCTCGATGTCGTCGCCAAGGGCTTCGAGGACGAGCCGGAGGGCGGGGCGCGGTGCCGTCGTTGTTTTGCCTTCAACCTCGCCCGCGCCGCGAAGTATGCGGCGGAAAGGGGATTCGACAAGGTGACGACCTCGCTGACGGTGAGTCCGCACAAACGCAGTGCGACGGTCTTTGAGGCGGGGCGCACCGCCTGCGGCGCCGCCTTTCTCGAGGAAAACTTCAAGAAGCGCGACGGCTTCAGGCGCAGCCTTGAGCTTTCAGCGGAATACGGGCTTTACAGGCAGGCCTACTGCGGCTGCGAATTTTCACTCCGCGACAGTCGGCGCCGCGCCTCGAAGGAGTAAAATACGGCATGGACAGGGCTTTCCACGAGTATTTCATGCGCCTCGCGATGAACGAGGCGGACAAGGCCGACGCCGCCGACGAGGTGCCGACCGGTTGCGTCATCATCGAGAAGCCCGCCGCCGACGATGCGAAGCCGTGGTCAGCCAAGGTACTTGCCTCGGCGCACAACCAGACGGAAATGCTCCACGACCCCACGGCCCACGCGGAGATGATCGCCATTACGCAGGCAGCCGCCGCCAAAGGCGACTTCAGGCTCACGGACACCATCCTCTACGTCACGAAGGAGCCGTGCGCCATGTGCGCGGGTGCGATTGTCCTGGCCCGCATCCCGATTGTCGTCTGGGGCGTGGGCGACCCCCGGCGCGGCGGCGAATCGCTCTTCGGGATCCTTTCGAGCGACGCGCTTATCCACCGCGCCGAAGTCATTGACGGCGTACTGGGCGACGAGGCCAAATCCAAGCTCCAGGACTTTTTCCGCCGCCGCAGGGAATGAGAGGATGGGGGAGTTGCGCCCCTTGCCGTAAAATCTCCCCCGTCCCCGAATTCCCCGCCCCCTTTCCCATAAAAAATGTTCATAATTTGCGCATTGCGCAAATTATGAACGCGCAGTGCGGGATCAAGTCAGATGTCGTATCTGATTCTCAATGCTTGATTCAAGCGAGTTGAATGTGTTTTCTCTCGTCTCTCCAGTTTTCTGGCATGGTTGTTGCGAAGAGTCTTGCATCATTCCAAAAAGGAGTCATGCTATGGCTAAAACTTTTGCCGTGTTTTCTTCAGTCTGTTGCCTTGCGGCCATCGTCTCGTTCTTCGGCGGCGCTTGCGCCTACGGTATCTTCTGCCTTGTCGTTGGTCTTGTCGGCGGCATCTTGGGTCTGGTCATCAGGGAAATCGCCACGGGCAACCTTTGATTGATAAAGCCTGGGGACTGTGCTACAATGCATTCCCTTATGAGCCGCAAAGGCCCGAAAAGGAGTTCCCATGAAAGTCTGCGTTGTCCAGCCGTTTTATTCCCTTGACTCAAAAGACCTTGACCGCTGTTTCCAGGAAATGCTCGCGCTGATTGCGCGGTGCGACGACTCTCTGGACGTCATCGTCCTCCCCGAATACTGCGACGTCCCCGCCGCCACGCAAAACGCCGAGCAGTTCCACGCTTCCATCGTGAAGTACAATGCCGTGATCGCGGCAAAAGCCGCGGAAACGGCCCGCCGCTGCCGCGCGATTGTCTTCGCCAACTTCGCCGACTGCACGGAAACCGGCTGGCGCAACACGACCTTCGCCTTCGACCGCGAAGGCAATGTCGTCGGCAAATACTACAAGGCGCATCCCGCGCCGTCGGAGGAAAAGACTGCGGAACAGGGCGGGAACGAACTCGACTGCTCCTACAGCTATTCGTACGCCAGGCCCACCGTCATCGAGATCGAAGGGCTGCGCTTCGGCTTCATGACCTGCTACGACTTCTACATGTACGAGGCCTACGCGGCGTTGGCGCGGCAGAATGTCGACATCGTCATCGGCTGCTCGCACCAGCGGACGGACACGCACCGTGCGCTGGCGCTTTTCGGGGAGTTCCTCAGCTACAACACCAACGCCTACCTGCTGCGTTCCGCCGTTTCCCTCGGTGCGGATTCCCGAGTCTGCGGCTGCTCGATGGTCGTCTCCCCGAAGGGCGAGAGGCTCCTCGACATGAAGAACGACATCGGGCTTGGCGTGTGCGAAATCAACCCGCGCGAGAAGTATTTCAAGCCCGCGGGCTTCCGCGGCAAGCCGAAACCCCACTACGAGTACATCGACGAAGGGCGTCGTCCGTGGCTCTACCGGCCGGGCGGCAGCATGATGGTGCCTGGCGACGCGTCCATGCCCTATCCGCGCGTTTGCGCCCACCGCGGCTTCTCCACGGTTGCGCCGGAAAACAGCCTGCCCGCCTTCGGCGCGGCGGTGGCGCTCGGTGCCCAGGAGATCGAATTCGATCTGTGGGCGACCCGTGACGGAGAGCTTGTCTCGCTGCACGACAGCGTCCTTGACCGCGTGTCGGATGGTCATGGCGCCGTCTGGGAGCATACCTTCGCCGAGTTGCAGCGGCTTGATTTCGGCTGCAAGACGGGCGAACACTTCAGGGGGCTCCCCGTCGTCACCTTCGAGGACATCTTGCGGAAGTTCGCCTGCACGACGGTGATGAACATCCACGTGAAGATCTGGGACAAGGACGACGAAGATCCGCAATTTGAGCGCATCGCGGCGCTCTTGCGCCAGTACGACTGCGCGCGCCACGCCTACGTCATGACGTCCAGCGACGTCCGGTCCGCCGCCTTCCACGCGCTCGCCCCCGACATCCGCCGTTGCGTCGGCTGGGACGGCACGCGGGACGATCCGTGCAGGATTGTCCGCCGCGCCATGGCTCTCGGCAGCGAAAAGGTGCAGCTTTTCAAGCCGTACTTTGACGCCGCGACCGTGAAACTGGCGCATGAAAACGGCATCCGCTGCAATGTTTTCTTCGCGGACGACCCTGAGGAGGCCTGCCGATACCTGGATATGGGCGTCGACACGGTTTTGACGAACGACTACCTCGCGGTCGCCAATGCCATCAAGGCACGCTCGGCCATCATTTGATGCGGAAACGGAAAGTTCGGGGCCTTGAAAGCTCCGAAATTTTTCCTAACGGCGCACAAGCGTCACATCGGACTTCCACGGGTGGCAGAACCAAATCGGCGTGAACGACCTGAGCGTGCCCGCCGCCGTGTCGAAGGTGAAGGTGAAGAACGACGGGCACGAAGGAAGCGCGACGGTGACTTCGGCGACGGCGGGCGACAGCCAACGGGCGCGCCCGTAGCCTTCGAAGGCGTGCTTGCGGCTCACATGCGTGAGGGCGCCTCGACGGTCCTCCGCGTAGCCGGCGCGGATGACGTCCTCGAAGCCGTCGTCGAAACGGAGCGCGAGTTCAAGGCCGCCGGCGACTTGGCGCAGGTCGGCGCGGGCGACGCCAAGCTTGTTGGGTTGCGCGTCGAATCCAGCAGTGGCGAAGGGGACGTTTGGCGCCCCGGGGGCACCCATGTCGAAGACCGGCTCGAAGTCGTCCGCCGGGTTGGGTTCTTCGCCGGCTTCGAGCGCGGGGAGGAGCTCGTCCCAGATGACGTTGAGTTCGCGCTGCATGTCGCAGAGACCGGCGGTGGCGGCGACGATGGTATTGTATTTCGGGAGCATGACCGCGAGCTGGCCGGCGGCGCCGTCGCCGCGGAAAAAGCCGCGCTGGCACTGCCAGAACTGGAATCCGTAGCCCTGGGTCCAGTCGGAGGCGACGGCCGGGTCGCCGTTGGAAATCTGCTTCGAGGTGGCGAGGCGCATGTAGTCCTCGGGGATCAGCTGGCGGCCGTCGGGGCCTTTGCCGTAGTGGAGCCAGACTTCGGCGGCGGCGGCGATGTCGCGGACGGAGAGGTTGAATCCCCAGCCGCCAAGTTCGATGCCCTCGGGGTCGCGGTCCCAGACCACGTCGTCCGCGATGCCAACGGGGCGGAGGAAGCGGGGGCGGAGATAGTCGAGGAGACCTTCGCCGGTCGCCTTGCGGATGATGGCGGAGAGCAGGTAGGTCGCGCCCGAGTTGTAGACGAACTGTGAGCCGGGTTCAAAGGGCAGCTCGTCCTCCAGGATGTTCCGCACCCAGGGGCGGTCGTTGTCGAAGTGGCGGCCGTCGCCCAGCTTCGAGTAGCGGTCTCCGATCACGCAGCACGAGGCGTGGCCGCTTGACATCGTCAGGAGGTTGCGGATGGTCACGGTGCGCATGCGGGGCGTGACGGCGGGGGAAAGGTACTCGGGGAAGAAATCGACCAGCTTGTCATCGAGCGCGAGTCTGCCTTCGCCGATGGCGATGCCGATTGCGGACGAGGTGAAGCTCTTCGAGAGGGAGAAGAGCTGGTGGCGGTCGGCTGGACCGCAGGGGGCGCGGTATTTTTCGAGAAGCGTCCTGCCATTTTGGCGGACGATGACACCGCAGGAGTATTCGAGAGAGAAGAATTTTTGCGCGAAAGACTGGAAAGACATGGTTGGAAATCCTTTTGCTGACGGCGTCGGCGGTATGCCGACGGCAATTTAATGATACTCTTTCCGCCATCCTTTTGCTATAATCAACGTTGACTTTTCGGTCGCGCAGGATGGCGGCCGAACTCCCCACGGGGCAACCCGGAGCGGGAAAGAACGCGGGATGCGCAAGCTTCGATACCACAGGGTCGACGGCTACGGTACGCTTCTCGGTTTGGTCGAGGTTGAAAACTAGATCTGAACTTGAGGCGCGGCGGTTGGCCAATGAGAAGAACCAGGTGTTCATCACGGGATCGAACGCCAAGATGTTGAGCCGCGAAATCGCGACGACTCTCGGCGGACGCTACTTGACGATGGAGGTCATGCCGTATTCCTTTGCCGAATATGCCCGCGCGAATGGATGTGCAGTCAAAAAGAATTGGAAGTACGGACGCGAGGCGGGACGGATTGCCCGCCTGTGTGAAACCTATCTTCGATTTGGCGGATTCCCGGAGGTGCTGGATTATGCGAACAAGCGCGTGGCTCAATGGGACTCTACGGGCGCATCTTCTTCGGTGACATGATCGTGCGAAACGGCATCAAGAATGAAGAGGGGCTTCGACTGACCGTCCGCAAGCTTGCCGAAAGTGTCGGACAGCCTGCGGCCTACAATCGCATCGCCAATCTCGTGAAGGCGGCTGGAGGGGCGACGACGACGGCCAGCGTCCGGGATTACGTGCGGTTCATGCGCGAGTCGTGCCTGGTGTTCTCAATCCCGAACAGCGCGGCGAAATTCGCCGAACGTGAATCGGTCAAGAAGCACTATTTCATTGACAACGGCCTTTTGAACATCTTTCTGATGAATCCCGACAGCGCACTTTTGGAGAATATTTGCGCCGTGGCCCTGCATCGCGTTTACGGGGACGCGCTTTATTTCTACCGGCACAACGTCGAGGTTGTCTTCTACGTACCGGTATCTTTGTTGACAGGCCAAAAATAGTGTAATATACTCCAACACGGAAAGCAGGGAACGACACCATGGCAACATCAACTCAGGGCGAAAAGCCGCTTGCGGGAAATTCTCACGAACAGTTTGAAAAGGGGGGCGTCGCATCGACGAAGCCGGTCACATGGAATCTCGAGATGCTGAACAAGGCACCGGAGATTTTCGAATCGGGCTTCCCCGAGACGGACGGTGTGAAGTCTGTCTTTTTCGAGGGCGTTCCGTACGAGGGCAAGGCGACGCGGGTCTTCGCGTATCTCGCCGTTCCAAAGGTGAAGCCGGGCGAGAAGGTGCCGGGCATGGTGCTCGTGCACGGCGGCGATGGCAGCGCCTTCCGTCGGTGGGCGAAGTTCTGGTGCGAGCAGGGATATGCGGCGATTTCGATGGATACGTGCGGATGCGTGAGCGGCAACGAGTACGGCAACGAGTATGTCGGGCACCGGCGCCACGAATGGGCGGGGCCGGCGGGTTGGGGCGATTTCAAGAACGTAGCGAAACCGCTTGCGGACCAGTGGCCCTATCACGCGGTCGCCGCAGTTGTGAGGGCGCATTCGCTCCTTCGTTCCCTGCCCGAGGTCGACCCCGACCGGATCGGCCTTACGGGTGTCTCGTGGGGCGGCTATCTCACCTGCATGGCCGCGTCCGTCGATCACCGTTTCGCGTTCGCGGCGCCGGTCTACGGCTGCGGTTTTCTCAATGACAACTCCTTCTGGAAGGATAACGACGGCGAGAATGGCTCGACGGCCGAACAGTTCGCGGAATGGTGCGCGCTCTTCGATCCGCGCCACTATCTCGGCGAGGCGAAGTGCGACTTCCTCTGGATTGACGGCTCGAACGACTTCGCGTATCCGCTCGATTCTCTGCAGAAGTCGGTGGAGCTCCTGAAGGGCGTGGGCTGGTACCGCTCAACGCGGCTGAGGATGCCGCACGAGCACGGCCCCTGCTCTGAGCATCCGAAGGAACTCGTCGATTTCGCCGCGTTCAAGCTGAAGGGAAACCAGCGCTGTGGGTATCCGTTCGTGCGCGAGACGCGCGAGGCGCTCGGCCGCGTCACCGTCGAATGGCAGGCCGACGCCGATCGGATCGCGAAGGCCGAGATCTGCTGGACGGCCGACCGCGGCGCCTGGCAGAAGCGCGACTGGAAGACCGCGCCGATGTGCGTCTACGACGGCTACGCGACCGCCGAGGGGGATCTCCCCGCCGAGGCGACCAGCTGGTACGTCAATCTCTTCGCCGAAGACGGCAAGTGCGTGTCGGGCGAACTCTTCCAGCGCACCGACGCGGACATCGCGCGGGTGAAGGCGGCGCGCGCGGACGCGGCGGCGCATCCTGAACTGCAGCCCCTCCCCGACGGCATAGCCGCGACGTTTGATTTCACGACCTCGCCCGGCAAGGTGCGGCCCGCCTTGCACGGCGCGAGCTGGATCTCGCGGAGCTATCCGCGCGGGCTCACGAACGACGACAAGGCGATTGCCGCGCTGAAACTCGACTCCTTCCGCACGCATGACGCGCCGCTCGTCAACAGCGGGCAGCACATCGTCGATACGCATGAGATATTCCCGCTCATGCACCTCGACGCGAGTGATCCGCGAAACTACGTCTTCAAGCCGACGGACCATTATCTCGAGCTCAATTTCGCGCTTGGAATGAAGTGCCTCTACCGCCTCGGCACGTCGATCGAGCATACGGGCGACTGGGGCTACAACACGCCCAACCCGCCAGACCACGAGCAGTACGCCGAGGTACTCGCGGGAATCGTCCGCCACTACACGCGCGGCTGGGCCGACGGCTACCGTTGGGCGGACCGCATCACCCACTGGGAGCTCTTCAACGAGCCGGACGTCGCCCCATGCTGGCGCGGCACGAGGGAGGAGTTCATCCACCTCTACGTCACGTGCCTGAAGCGGCTTAAGACCGAGTTCCCCGAGCTCACGATTGGCGGACCCGGCTTCGGCAGTTTCTTCTCTTTCGGCCGCGAGCTTCTGCGGGCGTGCCGGAAGGCGGGTGTCAAGCCCGACTTCGTCGCGTGGCACTACTACGGGTCGAATCCGTTCAACATCCTCGCGCAGCCGGCGCAGGTGAAGGCGATCGCCGCGGAGGAGGGCTTCCCGGAGCTGGAGCTCGGCATCGACGAGTGGCATTACGTCTACAACAACAGCTGGGCGGGCGTGCAGAGCGCGCCGTCGGTGGAGATCGCGCGGCGGGCGAGGGAGGGGCGCGAGAGCGCGACGGGCATCGACTCGGCGGCCTTCACGGTGCAGGTTGAGACGGGCTTCCACGACACGCCACTTGCGAAGAGCCACTACTACGGCAGTGGCTATGCGGGCATCTGGGGCTATGCCGACCGCTTCGGCCGCTTCAACAAGAATTATTACGCGATGCAGGCGACGGGCGAGCTTATGGCGGACTGCGAAGAGCGCGCGACGGTGCGCACGGCCAACCGCCGGCTGAGCGGGTTCGGCGCGTGGACGAAGGATCGCAAGGGCGCATCGCTCCTGATGACGGACTTCCGAGGCGAGGAGCGGGCGCTTGTCTTGAAGGTGACGGGGATCCCGCTTGCGGCGCGTCCCCGCGTGCGCCTACTCGACGACGGACACGATCTCGTGGAGTGGACTGACTTCACGTGGAAGGACGGCGTGTTGACGCTGCGCAAGGCCGAGCCGGGCAGCGTCGTCTTCGCGGTGGACTTCAGATAAAGGTTGGTGGGTGTTTCTCAGGTTCCCCAAGTGGGATGATCCTTGGAAGGGAGATTGCAGGTGATCCGCTGTTGATTCGTCTCTGTCATTTTGAAATTCCGCTTGCGCGAAAAGGGAAATACTTGTATCATAAACATATCAAGCGGGGCGGCGTCTGCCCCGTCAACGCCAAACAAAAGGAGATCCAGACATGAAAATTGCATTCGGTTGCGACCACGGAGGCTTCCCCCTGAAGGAAGCCGTTTTCGAAGCCTTTAAGAGCTACCCAGATGTCGAGATGGAAGATTGCGGCACGTTCGACAAGGACCCTGTCGACTATTCCGACTACGCCATCGCAGTTGCCGAAAAACTTGCCGAAGGGCGCGTCGAGCGCGGCGTCCTGGTTTGCACGACCGGCATTGGAATGGCGATCGCCGCCAACCGTTTCTACGGCGTCCGTGCCGCCCTGTGCGAAGACGTTAACGTCGCCGCCCTGTGCCGCGCCCACAACGACTCCAACGTGCTGGTGCTTCCGTGCTGCAACGTGAAGCCCGAAGACGTCAAGGCCATCGTCGACGTGTGGATGAAGACCGAGTACACCGGCCGCACGGTCGACGGCCTCCGCCACGCCAGGCGCCTCGCCAAGCTGGACACGGCCAAGCGCCTTTCCGAGCTCGCCTGCCTTGCGGGCGTCGACCCCGAAACCCACGCCGCGATCAAGGGCCACACCGAGCAGGAGGACTCGACGATCAATCTCATTGCCTCCGAGAACTACACGTCGCGTGCCGTTCGCGAGGCCACGGGCTCGGTCCTCACCAACAAGTACTCCGAGGGCTATCCCGCGAAGCGCTGGTACGGCGGCTGCGGCTACATCGACCAGGTTGAGAAACTCGCCATCGACCGCGCCAAGGAGCTCTTCGGCGCCGAGCACGCCAACGTCCAGCCGCACTGCGGTGCGTCGGCCAACCTCGCCGTTTACCAGGCTTGCCTCAAGCCCGGCGACACGATCCTCTCGATGAGCCTCGACCAGGGCGGCCACCTTTCGCACGGCAGCAAGTTTAACATCTCCGGCAAGCTCTACAACATCGAGTCCTACACGGTCGACAAGGAGACCGAGGTCCTCGACTACAACGCCATCGCCGAGAAGGCCGCGGCCGTGAAGCCGAAGTTGATCGTCGCCGGCGCGAGTGCCTATCCGCGCGCGATTGACTTCGCGAAGTTCCGCGAGATCGCGGACAGCGTCGGCGCCCTCCTGATGGTGGACATCGCCCACATCGCCGGTCTTGTCGCCGGCGGCGTCCACGCGAGCCCGGTCCCCTACGCCGACTTTGTCACGACCACGACGCACAAGACCCTGCGCGGTCCGCGCGGCGGCCTGATCCTCTGCAAGGCCGACTATGCCAAGGCCGTCGACAAGGCGGTCTTCCCCGGCCTCCAGGGCGGCCCCCTCGAAAACGTCATCGCAGGCAAGGCGGTCTGCTTCAAGGAGGCGATGCAGCCGGGCTTCGCGAACTACGCGGCGCAGATCGTCGCCAACTCCAAGCGCCTTGCCGCGCATATGCTGACGAACGGCTTCAAGCTCGTTTCGGGCGGCACCGACAACCACCTCATGCTGGATAACGTCGGCGCCCGGGGAATCACCGGCAGCGACGCCCAGGCGGCGCTCGATGCGGCGGGCATCATCTGCAACAAGAACGCGATCCCCTACGACACGCTCTCGACCGCAGTTACCTCGGGCATCCGCATCGGCACCGCTGCCGTTACGACGCGCGGCCTCAAGGAGGCGGACATGCTCAAGGTCGGCACCTGGATCACGAAGATCCTCAACAACATGGGCGACGAGAACCTCCTCAAGCGCATCCGCGGCGACGTCATGGACTTCATGGCCGCCTTCCAGACGCCCTGAGCGTGGTGACGCGGGGTGTCCCGCAACAAGGAAAGGCCCGGGGCGTTAGCTCCGGGCCTTTTTTTGGCGGTGCCCGCACTTTTGCCTCCGCAGTCCATGCGCATCGACGCCGACATCCGGCTGGCCCCGATGGCCGGCTTCACCAACGCCCCTGCGAGGGTGGTCGCGCTTGAGTTTGGCGCGACCGCCGTCTACACGGAGATGGCGGGTGTCGAGGGGCTTGTCCACGAGAAGTCCGACGAGACCTGGCAGCTTCTCGAAACGCTGCCGGAGGAGGCGGGGCGCGTTTACGCGCACCTCTACGGCAGCGAGCCCGAACATTTCGCGCGCGCCGCGGAAAAGGTCGCCGCCACGGGGCGCTTCATCGGCATCGACATCAACGCCGGTTGCCCGGTGCCGAAGGTGACGGCGTGCGGTGCCGGCAGTGCGCTGATGCGCGACCCCGCGAAAATCGGGCGGATTGTGGCGGCGGCGCGCAAGGCTTCGGGGCTCCCGGTGAGCGTCAAGACGCGCATTGGCTTCGGCCCATCCGAGATTACCGTGTTTGACGTCCTGGGGGAAGTGGAGGCAGCAGGCGGGACGTCGCTTGCCGTTCACGGCCGCTACAAGCCGCAGGGCCACGCGGGCGAAGTGCATTTCGGCATCGTTTCGGAACTGAAGCGGCGCGCGCACATCCCGGTCTTTGGCAATGGAGGCGTCCGCGACGCGGCGGACGCGGCGGAGTACCTGGGCAAAACCGCCGTCGACGGCCTCCTCGTGGGGCAGGCCTCCATCGGCCACCCGTGGGTCTTCAAGGAAATTTCCGAGGGGCGCGTTTTCGAGCCGTCGGCAGGGCATTCGTCCTACCTCGACCTTGCGGAAATCCGCCGCGTCCTTTTCGCGCACATCGACCGCGAGTACGCCTTTGCCTCGTACATCGCGCGGAAATACCCGCTGTCCGCGCCGGACTATTCGCCCGAGGCGATTGCGGCGATCCGCTTCAGGGTGCATCTTTTCCGCTACCTGGCCGGTCTCAAGGGCTCCAGCTACATGCGCGGCCGCATGGCGTCGCTCCAGACCGTGGACGACTGCCGCCGCGCGGTGGAGGGGTGTCTTGAGTGCGAACGCCGCTACCGCGCCCGGCGGGGGATTCCCAACGAACATCAGAGAGAACGACTATGAACGCAAGAAGAATCTACATTGAGGCTTCCAGGCCTTCGGCTGACGCGGGCATCCGCCGTCGCTACCCGATTGAAAAGGCGTCGTGGGTGGCGCATCCGCTCGACTGCGCGGCGCCCCGGAAGGACGGCATCTACTATGACCCCGTTGACCAGGGGACGGGCGGGATCCGCGGGATGGTTTCGGTCGTGGACTACCGCCGCAAATGGATCCAGAAGGCGTCCGCCACGGTGCGCTTCCACGTCAGCGCCGACCAGCGCTACACGCTTTTCCTCGACGGCGAACGCATCTCGATGGGCCCCGACCGCTGCGACGTTTTCAAATGGGCCTTCGCCACTCTCGAGGTCGATCTCGCCGCAGGCGAACACGAAATCGAGGCCGAAGTTGTTTGGTTGCCGCCCCCGCCCGTCGCCCAGATTTCGCGCTGCCCGGGTTTCATCTTCATGGCGGAGGGCGCGTCCGAGGATCTTGCGACCGGTGCGCCGGGCTGGACCTGCGCCTTGCGCAAGGGCGCCCACGAATTCCGCCCCGACGACGAGGGCTACGCCGGTGGCGCCTGGGCGGATCCCGGCTATCTGGGCGCCCCAATGCGCTTCGCCGGTTCCGAGTGGTTTGCCGCGCGGGAATTCACCGAACCTGCCGTCATCGCCTCGTACTACGATTCCGAATACGGCATCATCAATGGCGGCTGGCTTTTCGAGGCGTCGCGCCTTCCCGAGCAGGTGGACCGGCTTGTCACCGGCGGGACGATTCGCGCCGTCTTCCCCGGCGCCCCGCTCACGCCCGTGCCCGCCGTGTGCGACGGGGAACTTGTCGCAGAATTCCAGGCGCTCGTCTCGCGCGGGGCGCCCGTGACCCTTCCGCCGCACACGGAACTCAACGTCATCTGGGAACTCGACACCTACTACTGCGGCTACCCGCATCTCAAGACCTCTGGCGGAAGCGGCGCGCGCATCGCCTTCGAGTGGGCGGAGGCGCTTTTCGAGGAGCCGGCCAACAACTACAAGAAGGGCGACCGCGCACAAGTCGTCGGCAAGTACTTCCTCGGTCACGGGGAGCTTTTCGACCTTGGCGGCGGCAAGGGCGAAACCTACTCGAGCCTCTGGTGGCGCGCGGGCCGCTACATTAGGCTTCGCGTCATAACCGGCGATGCCCCCGTCGTCCTCGAGGCGGCAGGCATCTGGGAGTCGCGCTACCCGATGGAGGCGGAATGCGCTTTTTCGGCGGCGGGCGGGCGTTTCGACGACATCTTCAAGATCGCCGTGCGCGGCATGCAGATGTGCTCGCACGAAATCATCATGGACGGCCCGCACTACGAGCAGCTGCCCTACGACGGCGACGGACGCCTTGAATTGCTGACGCTTTACGCCCTCATGCGCGATGACCGCCTCGCCAAGCGCGTCATTGAGCTTTTCGCCTGGTCGACGCGGACGCACTCCGGCTTTGCCGCCGAACGCTACCCGTCCCACCCCGCGCAATTGAGCGTCACCTACGCGATGATCTGGGTGTGGATCGTCCGCGACTACCTCTTTTGGCGCGGCGACAGACGCTGGCTGCGGCGCGAAATCCTGCCTGCCTTGCGCCTGTCGATGGAAAGCTTCCTGTCGCTCGCCGGCATCGTCGGGCTTCTCGGCGCCGATCTTCCCGGCTGGTCGTTCATGGACTGGGTTGAAGACTGGAGCTACGGCAATGCGCCGGGCTCGAAGGAGCGCGCGGTAGCCACGGTCAACTTTATGTTCGTCAAGACGCTGCGCGACGCCGCCGATGTCGAGGACGCCCTCGGCGACGACTTGATGGCGCGTCGCTACCGGCGGCAGGCCGACGCCTCCGCCGCCGTAGCCGGGGCGAAGTTCTGGCGCGCCGACCGGGGGCTCTTCGCCGAGGATGAAGAAGGCGAGGTCTTCACCGAGCACGCCCAGTGCCTGGCGCTGCTCGCGGGATGCGCCGGCGACGCAAGGACGCGCCGCGGCATTCTCGACGGCCTCGTCTCGCACAAGCTTGCGCCTGTCACGGTCTATTTCTCGTTCTACGTCTTCGACGCCCTCCACGAACTTGCGCGCGACTTCCCCGCCGAGGCCGCCGCCGAGCTCGAAAGACGCCTTGGCTTCTGGGACGACCTTGCCCGACGCGGTTTCAAGACCCCCGTTGAAAAGCCCGAGCCTTCGCGCTCGGATTGCCACGCCTGGGGCAGCCACCCGCTCTTCCACATGCATGCGACGATAGCCGGGGTGCGCCCGGCATCGGCGGCCTTTGAAACGGTGGAAATCCGCCCGATGCTGCGGATGCCCTACGAGACTGTCGAGGGCGTCTTGCCGCATCCGCGCGGTGAAATCCGCTTCTCCTGGCGCAAACAGGGCGATGGAGCCGTCCTTTCGGTCTCGCTGCCCGAAGGCGTGAAGGGACGGCTTGTCGCCGGCGATTTCGACGGCGAGGTCTCCGGCTTGGAAAACCATGTTTCATGCCGCCTGTAGGGCGGGGAAGGTTTGCGATGGAAGCGACTTTTGCCTTCTCGAAATGTCGGCTTGACGCCGGCGCGGTCTCGGTCAACGGCCGGCGCTGCGAGTTTGCCGCGCCGATGGCCTCGGCAACCCTCGCCCAGCGCCTCGCCGGAATGGACGGCGAGACGGTGCGCGAGACGTTTTCGTGCGGCGAGTTCGACGTCACGCGCGAAATCTGGTGCCGTGCCGACGCCGGGGCCTGCGCCTTGCGCTACCTGGTGCGCAACGCGCGCCACACGCCCTTCGTCCTGTCGTCCGTGAAGGTTGTCGACGCCGCCGGTGACGCCGTGGGCCTTGCGGACGCACCGGTTTCACATTGGCGGGCCTTCCTTGATTCGGCCCGGGCGATGGGCGGCTTCCCTTCCGCCGTGCGGCTCGGCGTGCTGGACGAAACCTATCAGACCGCGGCCTTCGGCCTCTACTGGGGCCATGAGGAGCATGAAAAACTCCGGGCTTCCGCGCCAACCGCGCTTGCCTTCGACAATTACTGCGTCATGGACGGCGGCGACGACGCGATGCCCAAGTTGCTTGCCGGCTTCATCGAACTCGGCCACCACTACGCCGACATGCGCGTGGCGACCGACGCGTCGCGTGCGGTGCTCGCGGAATTCTCCGCCACCGCGACCTTCGACTGCGAACTCGCCCCGAACGAGACGCGCGCAACGGGCTGGTTCCTCGTCGCGGAGACCGCCACGCACAACGAGGCGCAGTCATTCTATGCCAATGCCGTGGCTCGCCTCGCCAACGTCGACGAGGCACCGTCCGCCAGGCCCCCCGCCGTGGGCTGCACCTGGCACTATTACGGCGGGTTCATCTCCGAGAAGACCGTCCTCGACAATGCCGATGCCGCAGTGCGCCGCAACATTCCTCTCGACTACTACCTGGTCGACGACTTCTGGGAGCCCTTCTACGGCGACTGGGAGCCCGTCCCCGAACTCTTTTCCAATGGGATGCGCTTCGTCGCGGACAAGATCCGCGCGGCCGGAATGAAGCCTGGCATCTGGACGTCGCCCTTCGCCGTCAAACCCCGGTCGAAGACCGCGGCCCTTCACGACGACATTCTCTTTCGCGATGCGAACGGCGAGAAGATCACATTTTACGGCGACTACATGATCGACCCGACGGCACCCGGCGCACTGGCGTGGGTCGGCGACCTCTACCGACGCCTCCACCAGGACTGGGGCTTCGAGTACTTCAAGCTCGACAAGGTGGACTTCCCTTCCTACGAGTTCCGCAAGGCGAAACCCGTCTGCCGCAACCGCTCGGTGACGCTCGTCGAAGCCTACAGAATGATGCTTTGCGCCGTCCGCGAGGCCGTGGGCCCCGCCTCCTACATCTGCGTGTGCGGCGGCCACTACGGGGCCTCGATCGGCCTTTGCGACACCCAGCGCTCGTCGTGCGACACCTATGGCCGGTGGAGCTCGAACGACAACGGCCACCCCGTGAAGAACATGGAGTTGCGCCTCAAGCAGACGCTCGGCCGCCTTCCCTGGCGCCGCATTTGGCACACCAATCCCGACGGCCTTGAAATCCGCCGCCAGGAAAAGAGCCTCGACAAACGCGACTTCGGCCTTTCGGTCGGTCTCCTGACCGACGACGAAGCCACGCTGGCCACAGTCGCCGCCTATGTCGCGGGCGGCATCGTGATGTGCGGCGAGTCGCTCGTCAACCTCGACGACGAAAGGCTCGCGATGTACCGCCGTGTCGTGCCGTCCCTTGGCGCGGCTTCGGCCGCCATCGACCTCTATCGCGAATGGATGCCGTCGCAATACGCGACGCATGTCGTCCCCGCGTGCCGCGACCTTGCCTCGTGGAACACCGTCAGCGTCCTCAACGTCGCGGATGCCCCCGCTGATTTCACCGTCACGCTTTCGGGCGAGGCCGTCCGCGACCTCGGCGGCGAATATTTCGCCGTCTTCGAGAACGTCGAGCAGAGATTTCTCGGCATTTACGGCCAGGGCGGGGAAATCGAGCTGGAGGCGGTTCCCGCGCATGCGGCGTGCGTTCTGCGGATCATGCCGGTTCCCGCCGCAGGCGAAGTGGCGCTGCTCTCGACCGACCTGCATTTCAGTGGCGGCGGCGTTGAAATCGCGGAATGGAAGCCGCATGGCGGTGGCATACGGGGCAGGTTGTCGACGCCGTGGCGTCAGTATCCCGTGCGCGTGTGGGCGCTCCGTGTGGTCGACGAGGTGCCGGAAACGGGCCTGGCGGAGCTCAAGCCAGGCGAAACGGAGTTTGAAATCGTCTTTTAACGCCCGTGTCGGGCAAGGGAGGGTGGAAATGGGCTTTTTGAAAATCAGCGCGGGATTGGGATTCGCGGTCTTTGCCGCTACGTTGGCGGCTGCGGAACCGCAGGCAATTTACCTTGACAGGCTTGACGCAGTGAAAGACGCCTCGCTCACGGTGCAGGACGCCGTCGTCGCGGTGCGCGGCGAGATTGCCGCGGCGAAGCGGGCGGCGGCGGGCGCGGGCGTGCTGCTCGTCTCGCCCGATTCGGTTCCGGGAGAACGCAAGTTCCTCTTTGACACGCTCGGGCATTTCGCGACTGGGCGGCAGGTCGTCTGCTGCCGGGCGTCCGAAGCCGCCGCCAAGCTCAAGTGGCTGGGCGAGATGGCGGACGTGCCCGACGCCTGCTACCCGGTCTCGCGAATGGGGGAGGACTTCTGGTCGCGCCGCGCCGCCGCGAAGCAACGGGCCATTGCGGGGATTGGCGGGGGCGAGGTTGACGTCGTCCTTTTCGGCGATTCGATCACGCACAACTGGGAGCGCGACGACGCCTGGGGCGTCTACGTCGAACACGGGGGATTCGGGCTCGGCGTGATGACCAACCGTTTCAAGGGCTACTCCGTCCTCGACATCGGCTATGGCGCGGACCGGGTTCAGCACCTCCTGTGGCGCGGGCACAACGGCGAACTCGACGGCTACAGGGCCAAGATGATCGTGCTGATGGCCGGGACGAACAATGCGCGGTCGGACAAGCCCGCCGACGTTGCCCGCGGAATCGGGGAATTGCTGGAGCTTATCCGCGGGAAGCAACCCGGCGCGAAGATCGTCCTCCATCCAATCTTTCCGCGCGGCGAGAAGCCCGATGACAACCTCCGGAAGAAAAACGACGAGGTCAACGCCCTCATCAAGGACTACGCCGACGGCAAGACGATTTTCTGGGTCGATTTCAACGCCAAGTTGCTCGAACCCGACGGACGCCTTGACCGAAGCGTGATGGCCGACTTTCTTCACCCGACGCCCAAGGGCTACGAAATCTGGGCGGACGCGCTGCTCCCCTACGTGAAGCGCTTCTGCGGCGCGGGCGCGCCTTTGCCCGCCGAGGCCATCGCGAAGGGGAACGTGCCGTACGAGGCGTCCGCCACCAACATCGTCGCGCGAATTGCCGGGGAGCCTGGGGAAGGGGAGTTCGTCCTCGGTTATTCCGCCGCGGACTTCAAGGGTTGCCGCTCCGTAATCGATGCGCTCTACATCCTCCGGACGGCCGTCCAGCTCGCCAAGGAAAAGTTCCCGCTGGCAACCTTCAGGCTGGAGCCGTGCAAGGAGGACGCCGCATTGCCTTTTGATGCCACCGCATTCAACGCGGAGTTGCCGAAGCTTGAGGGAAATCCGCCGGCCTTCGTGCCGGTGGCGCCGTGGTTGCACGACGGCCGCGTCAATTTCCTCGCCTCGAACCGCTCCAAAATCAAGGCACTGACAAACGGCGTCGACATCGTTTTCTTCAGCGACGGGCCGGCTGGCGGGTTCCGCAAGGGCGGCGTCGGCGAGTTCGCGGTGACCAATGTGCTCGCCGGCTTCTCGACGGTTGCGCTCACCACGGCGGAAACAATCAACCAGGTCCTCTGGCATGCGCTCAGCGGTGATTTCGACGGCTACAAGGCCAAGAACATCGTCGTCTCGGTCAACCCCGGCCACGAAGTGCACGAAAGCAAGGCCGTCCCCGTGGTGTTGCGCCTGCTGATGCTCCTCCGCGAAAAGCAGCCCGACGCGCGAATCATCGTCACCCCGGCTTGTCCGGGCGGCATCGACGACAACGACGAAATGCGTTGGCGCAATGCGCGCTTCAGCGGCGAAATTGCCAAGTTCATCGACGGCAGGCACATCTTTTACTGCGACTACAGCGGCCCCTTCTTCCTGCCCGACGGCACGCTCAACCCCGAATTGCTCGTCCGCGAGTTCGTTCCCACGGCGGAAGGCTACAACATTTGGGCCAAGGCGCTCCTGCCGTTCCTGAAGCGGTAGGACGACCTTGTTTTCGGTGTTGTGCATAAAGTTCGCGTTATTTTCGTTGACGCATTCGTTTGACCGTCGGTTAGTTTCGTGGTATGCTTCATCATTCCGAACCAAGGAGAAGAAAATGAAAAAGATGCATGCCGCAGCCGTGTTGGCACTTGTCCTCTCGGCTGTCGCGATGGCCGAGAAGGTCGTCTATCTCGAGGAGTTTGATCGCTTCGGCGAAAACAACGCGCTCTTCAACGACGGCGCGGGTCTTGCCGAAAACAAAAACGGATGTCTCTGTCTGAAGTTCAGGCCGATTGCGCCGTCAGACTTCCGCAAAGGCTGCTTCCCCGTCGCCACGCCGCCCGCAGGAGATTCGTGGACGCTTTCCTTCCTCTACCGCTTCGACGCCGACGACGTCCCCCACGACTTCGTCTTCAAGCTGTGGTTCGGCGACAAGTCCGATCCCGCCGTCGTCACGCTGGCCGTTTCCGAGAATGGGTCGCATTTCGGCCCCGGCAGGAAGCCCGCGCCGGCCGACGGCGCCCATGGATTCCTCTGCAAGGGAAACTGGAACAAGGGTGCGATAACCGTTTCCGGGCGTACCGCCACCTTCTGGACCTACCGGGGCGGCGTCCTCGTGGAGGAGTGCGAGACATCCCTCCCCGACGCCCCTCTCGTGGGGTGGAATTTCGGCGTCGCCGACGAGCGCTGCGGTGCGGTTTCGCTTGACCGCGTCTGCATCGTCGATGGCGTGGCGCGCCCCTACGACCGCGGCGACCCGACGGAGTGGCTGCCTGAAGTCGCCGCCGCGCCCCGTGACAAATGGGACGCCTCCTTCGGCACCTGCGTCACCAACAAGGCGCCAATGCCGGTCGACTTCTCAAGGAACCGGCTCGTGCTGAAGTTCCGCGGGACTTTCGAGGCGGCGCGCAATGCAGGGGCGACCGTCTTCTTCAATTGCGAGACAGGCGCGCCCGTGCGCGTCGCCTTCAATCCGTCGAGGCTTGATGTCAAAATCGAGGACCGCGTCTGCAAGGACGGCGTCTTCGCCAATGTGACGACGCCCGTGTCGTTCACCAACGAGTTTCTCGCCGTGGGGGGCGACAAGACCGTGATGGAGCGCGAGCGCATTTTCGCGCGTCCCGCCATCGGGAACCGCATGCGCTACCTGCAGCGCGAAATCAACGAGATCTACGCCGCATACGGCAAACTTCCGAAAATCTCCGAGCGCGTCTTCACGCTTGAGGCGGTGCGCCTCCGCAGTGGCAAATACCGCGTCTTCGTCGACGGCCAGGTGCTTTGCGAACTCGCCCCGCCGTCGCCAATCGTCTCCGTGAACGTCGCCGGGCTGGGCGTCGAGGCCCGCGCCGCGGAACTGCCCGCCCCAGCTGAACCCGACCCGCAAATCTACCGACTGCCGCTCCCGGAGGGCGGCTTCAAACTGGAGCGCGTCCGCGAGAACCAAGGCACCTACGCGCTCGAGTGCAACGCCTACCTTTCGCGCAACGGATTCGACGCGATGCCGAGCTCCTGCCTCTTCAACGTGCCGAAGCGGCAGTACATTCGCGCCAAGGCCGTCTGCAAGATCGACGAAGGCGCACCCGAAACCGCCGTCCCCGTCATCACCGCTCGCCTTACGCATTTCTACGCCAATGGCGGCCGCACAATGGCGATGTGCGAGAAGACCATCGACCTCCGCGACGGCGGCGCCGCCGTCGTGAAGAAAGGCGACCTCTACGAGGTGACCTTCGACTTCAACCCCGGCGAGATTCAGGACCTCGTCTCGATGACCGACGGCATGGCGCGCCGCGAACTCGCCTACCTCCACTTCGAATTTACCGGTCCGCTCTGGGAGAAGAACCGCTACTACATGGACTTCGGCCGCATCCCGGCGCAGGAATCCGTCAGCTCGCTGATTGTCCTCTCCGGCGAACTCGAGGCCTCGCCCGCCGACATGACCGCTGTCGCCAACATCCCGTTCTCGCTCTACTATCCCGATGAAGAGGCCGGCGCGACCGTCACGGTCACGCCCCGACTTCCCGGTCTCTACAAAGTCGTCGCCGAAGTCCGCGACGAAGACGGCAAAGTCGTCGAGACGCAGAAGATGGAGTGCGACGCCCGCCTCGGCGCTATGCGCGCCTCAGAAGACTTCACCCGGAAGTTCGTCTTCGCGGCCAAACCGTATGGATACTACGATGTCGACTACGTCCTCACCGACGCGGACGGCATCGAGATCCAGCGCCACTCGGCTTCCTTCGGGCGCATCCGCCCCGATACGCGCAAGGCAGGATACGAGTCGCCCTACTACAGCTGGAACTTCCGCGGGGCACATGGTACGCCGAGCCAGATGGCGGACTGGGCGGTCGCCTACCGTCGCCTTGGCATCCGCCGCACGACGCTGGCGAGCCGTTTCACAGGCGCGGACAACCGCGAATACCGCGAAGACTCCCCCGAATGCCTCAAGTATGGCTTCACGCACGTGCAGTTCCCCTATGTGCGGCCCCCGGTTTTCAAGGACGATGCCGACCGCGCCGCCTTCGTCGACAGGCTCCAGGCGATGACCAACATGTATCCGCACTGCCGCACGGCGCTCGTCTTCCACGAGTCGGGTGGCGGGCCGTACCCCGTGGAACTGCACGGCGGCGTCACGAAGGTTGACGACGCCGTCCGCGCCGGCGACGCCGAAAAGGTGGCGACCGCCCTCCGCCTTGCCGAGGCCTGGCGCGAGGCCGATCCCGGCGTGAAACTGATCTACGGCAATTCCGGAAGCACCCTCGGGCTTGTCGCGCGGCTTATGCGCGGCGGCTTCCCGAAGGAACTCTTCGACGCGATGGGCGAGGAATCCGTCGGCATGAGCGAACCGCCCGAAATGACCACGGCGATGCTGCCCTGGAAGCTCAAGAAGCTCGCCCGCCTCTACGGCTACCCCGAGAACATGGACTGCCCCCGCGAATGGAAGGGCCGCTATTACCCGTGGCGCTACGAGAAGGACAAGACGCCCGCCGCCGGGATGGCCGTCCGCGACGCGCTTATCGCCCATGCCCTCGGCTACACGGTCGTGCCCATAGGGGCGGGGACGGAGACGGCCAACAGCTACGCCGACACCATTTGGTGCAGCGGCACCTTCGCGCGTTGGCCGCTCGCCTATCCGCGCAAGGCGGCACTGGCGTTCGCGACGCTCACCCAGGTGCTCGACGGGGCGAAGTTCGTCCGTCAGGTGCCCACGGGGTCGCCCACCGTTTACGCCCTGGAGTTTGAGACGGCGGCGGGGTTGGTTTACGCGCTTTGGGATTCGCGCGGCGAAACCGAAGTGGCGGCGAAGTCGTCGGGGAAAGTCGTCTCCATGACGGGGCGCGAACTTGGCGGCGTTCGTAGCGGACGCCTCCGCGTGGGCGAGGAGCCGTGCTACATTGTCGACTCAGCCAAGATCGAGGCGTTCGACGCCGCGAAGACGCGCGCGTTTCCGCGCGAGCGCTACGCTGGAAAGGCGTCGGAAGAGGAGGTCGTGGCCGTTGATCTTGGTTCGGCGCCGATGGAGCTCGCCTGCGTCACGGACAAGCGCGTGGAAATTCCCTTTGACGCCAATCCGCGCCGACCGGGTGCCTTTTCTATGAAGACGGTCGACGACGAGCGGGGCGCCTGCGTTGAAATCACGCACCTTTCGCGCGAGAACTGTCCCGAAACCCTGATGGAGTACGCAACCATCCGGTTCAAGGACCCGCAACCCGTCGAGGGCGAGTTCTCGACAATCGGCGCCTGGGTCAAGGGCAACTCCAACTGGGGGCGGCTCTTTTTCGAGATAGAGGACGCCGAGGGCGAGAAGTGGTTCAGCGGCGGCGAAGGCGGCGTCGGTTGCGATGTCTACGACTGGCCCGCTCGGATGTCGTTCAACTACGACGGCTGGAACTACCTCCAGATGCCGCTTACTTGGAAGTCGCCCGTCAAGGTTCCCTCCCCGGGCGACAACGAGTGGCAGTGGACGCGCGACGGCACGGGCAATGGCAGGATCGACTTCCCCGTGAAGGTCACGGGGCTTGTCGTGGGGCAGTTTGGCCGTACGCTCAACCTGCTTGACATGTGCAAGGGCGAACCGTCGATCAGGATCAAGTCGGTATCGCTCTGGTAGTGCGGTCCTCCTTGGACTGTCGCGGCTCGCTACGGCTTGTTGTATTCCGCCAGTTTGCGGATGAGCGTGCGGCGCGAGATGCCAAGCTCGATGGCGGCGCGCGAGCGGTTGCCCTTGTGTTTTTCGAGGACGGCGAGGATCTTGTCCTTCATCGTCGACTCCAGCGAACCGTTGGAGAGCGCCGCGCGTTGCGTGGCAGGCGCGGCGCCTCCGGTCTTCTCCCGGATTTGCGCCGGCACGTCCTGCGCGGTGAGCTGGCGGTCGCGCGCGAGCACCACCATCTTTTCGATCGTGTTCCGGAGTTCGCGGACGTTACCCGGCCATGCGTAGGCGCAGAGCAGGTCGACTGCCGCGGGGGCGATCGAGGCGACGTCCTTTTCGTTTTTGCGCGCGAACTCCTTGAGGAAGGACGCGACCATGGCGGGGATGTCGTCGGCGCGCTCGCAGAGGGGCGGCACCTTGATGTCGACGACGGCGAGCCGGTAGTAGAGATCTTCGCGGAAGCCGCCCGAGGCCACGAGGGCCTTGAGGTCCTTGTTGGTCGCGGCCACAAGGCGGATGTCCGCCGCAATTGTCTCCGTGCCGCCGACCCGCTCGAAGGTGCGGTTCTCAAGGACGCGCAGGAGCTTGACTTGCGTCGCCTGGTCGATTTCACCGATTTCGTCAAGGAAGAGCGTCCCGCCTGAAGCGAGTTCGAAGCGTCCCCTGCGTCGTGATTCCGCGCCGGTGAAGGCGCCTTTCTCGTGGCCGAAGAGCTCGCTTTCGAGAAGGGTTGCGGGCAGGGCCGCGCAGTTGACCGCGACGAACGGCCCCTTGGCGCGGCGCGAGAGGTTGTGGATGGCGCGGGCGACAAGCTCCTTGCCCGTGCCGCTCGGCCCGGCGACAAGAACCGTGGCGTTGGTCGGCGCCGCCGCCCGGATCGTGTCGAAGACCGGCTGCATGGCGGCGGAGGAGCCGATGATGTTCTCCATGCCGAATTTCTCGTCGAGCTGCCGTCGGAGATCGCGGTTCTGCGTTTGAAGCTCCTGGGTCTTCTCGCGGAGGGTACGGGCGGCAATGGCGCGTTCAAGGAGGATGTCGAGGTGGTCGAGGTTGACGGGCTTCGTGAGGAAGTCGTAGGCGCCGGCCTTCATGGCCTCGACTGCCGTCTCCACGCTGCCGTAGGCGGTAAGGAGCACGAAGAGCGTGTCGGGATGTTTTGCGCGGACTTCGGCGAGCAGTTCAATGCCGGAGAGCCCGGGCATGCGGACGTCGGAGAGGATGACATCCACCTTGTTCTCCGCCAGGAGGGCGAGTGCCGTCCGCGCGTCGGGCGCGATGAAGACGTTGTACCTGAACTTCAGGGCGCGTTCAAGTCCTTCGCGCGTGTTGCGGTCGTCGTCGACGATGAGGATCGTATGTGTATTGGCGGCCATTTCCCGTCTCTCCTACTTGCCTGATGTGAGTTTGCGGACCCGTCGCTCCGCCAGCGGCAGGAGGATGCGGAAGCGCGTGCCTTCGCCCTCCTTGCTGGCCACTTCGATTTGTCCGCCATGTTCCTGGATGATGCGCTGGACGATCATGAGGCCGAGGCCCGTGCCTTTGGGCTTCGTCGTGTGGTAGGCTTCGAAAATGCGGCCCAGTGACTCGGCCGGGATGCCAACGCCGCTGTCCGTGAAGTCGATCTTGAGAAAGGCGTCGCCCGACGAGATTGCGATGCCGAGCGTGCCGCCGTCGGGCATCGCTTCCATGGCGTTCTTGATGAGGTTGAAGAAAACCTGCTTGATCTGCCCGTGGTCGATGAGGACGTTTTTCACGCGCTCGATGCCGGTTACCTTGACCTCGATGCGGCGGTTCTCGATGTCGACGCGCATGATGTCGAGCGTTTCCTTGATGAGCGCGACGACATTGCCGGGCTCGAGGTCGGGCTTGGTGTGGCGGAGTGCCTGCAGGAACTGCGTGATGATCGAGTCGAGTCGCGAAACCTCCTTCTTCGCCACGTCGACAAGCTCGCCGAATTGCTCCCGTTGTCCGTCGGGCAACACCTTGAGTTCGCGGGCGAGGAGCTGGAGGTGGATGTTGAGTGCGTTGAGGGGGTTGCCGATTTCGTGCGCGACCGAGGCCGCGAGCGTACGCACGGCGTCGAGGCGTTCGTCTTCGAGCGCGGAGGCTTCCTGGTCGCGCTCGCGCGTCACGTCACGCAGGATCACCAGCGCGTTGCCGGGCTGGGCGTCCGTGGCGCCTGGCAGGGGGACGGCGTAAAAACTGAGGATGCGGCGCTCGGGGTAGGTCAGTTCAATTTCCCGGGTGAGAAGGTGCGACCACTCGGAGCAACCCGACTTGCCCCAGTCGATGTCGGCGAGCGGATTCCAGTCGATGTCGCCGAAGTACTTGGCCATCGGCTTGCCCTTGAGTTTTTCCGCGCTGAAGGAGAGCAGATGCTCCGCCGCGCCGTTGGCGTAGACGAGCCTGCCGGTCGCGCCGATGACCATGACACCCTCCTGGATGGACCGGAAGACCGTTTCCATCATGGCGAGTTCGCCCGAAAGCCGCTTCAACTGGTCCTTGAGGCTGCCGGCGTCGATTTTACCGAGTCGGTCGAAGACCTTGTCGAAAAACTCCGAAGACATTTTGCGCTCCTTTCCCCGCCGTGGCGTTAGTTGGCGGATGCGGCGTCCGTGACGAATTCGCGGAGTACCTTCATGGTGTCGCGGCCGAGGTCGCGGCATGACTGCGGCGTCACGGGCTTGCCGTTGGCAGAGGCGAAAGGCACCTCGTAGCCGAAGACGATCATCGGCGACTTCAGCGCCTTGGCGGCCCAGGACTTGACATTGGTTCCGGTCGCGGCGCCGGTCTTGACGCTGCCGTTGCCCGCGGTGTTCCAGCCGAAGTTCCAGGGGTAGTTGTCCGCCTCCCTGTAGGCCATCGAGCCGCATTGGACGCGCTCGAGGATTTTGCTCCACTTGCGCTTGGCGGCGTTTTCCCGCTCGTTCGCCCCGTAGGTCATGAAGAGAATTTCGTTGTACTGGTTCCGGACCCAGGGGTCGTGGATGTCGAGAAAGACGTCGATGTCGTTGCCGGCGTAATCGCGGATCCAGTCCGCCACGGCTTTTGTCTCGGGGTGGACCCAGAGGTTGTAGTCGCGGTTGTGGTCGTGGGGCTTGCGGCCTTTGCCCTGGTCGCCGTCGACGACGCCGTCGTAGTCCACGAAGGGAACCACCATCACCTCGACGTTTTCGCGCAACCAGGCGCCAAGGTCGTCTTCGGCGAAGATTTGCCCGAGCGCGCCTTCCAGCACGTAGGTCGCCGGAGCCTCGCCGCAGTGGTGGCGCGACGAAAGCCACATGCGGTAGCGCGGCTTGGCGTTGATCTGCCCGAAGCGCGCGCAGGGGACGGGGCGCCCCTTGCGGCTCCTGCAGAGTTCGTCGGTTGTGAAGAGACGCCCGCGATCCGCCTCGTGGCGGGCGAGGAAGGCGTCCCATTGCGGCGGCAGGTACTGGAAGGTCTGGTAGAACCACGTCTCCGCTTCGTCGGCGGAGAAGGTGTAGGTGAAGCCATCCGTCTTCGCGGAGGATTCCGCGGCGTAGGACCAGGTTTCGCCCTTGTCGCGCGTCACGGCGGGGCCGCGGACGGAGACCGGGCCGTCGGCGTACTTGTCCGTGAATTCGAAGTGCAAGGTGCGGCCCTCTGCGCCCGCCACGCGGAAGCCCCAGTAGAACCAGTTGTCTGAGGTGCGCAGGTCCTGGTGGATTTTGACGAGGTCGCCCTCGACGCCGTCGACGATGATGTTGCCTGCCGGGATGTTGCAGTCAATGGTGAATGGTTTCGCGCCCATTTTGGTGGCCTTTTTGGCTAATCAAACCTGAAAGGTGAAATATTGTCACAATGATAGCAGAAAAGTCGCACTGCGTCAATTCTTCCATTTGTCCGCGATTGTTCATGAGTGCGACAAAAGATTGCTCCGAGAATTTAAACTCGATCATACCCGTCAATTCAACCAATCTGTCGTATCATTCCGCAAAATCTCATTGATGATAAAATATTGATGTTTCGCTTTGTCATATGTGATTTGATGGACCACGTTCCAGACTCGTCCAGTTCATGCCGCGATATGCCGGGAGCGGTGGGTGACGGGCTGGAAGGGGCCGGGCGACTATTAAAAGATGATGAGATTTCGCTTTCAATGTTTAAAATAAATATACTGAATGTGCGGAATAAAATCAACGTAGTGTTGGCGAAAGCGGCAATGACTGAAGTTTTAATGCGTTCAGGCGAAAAAAAGCGGCATCACCGGGCCTCGCCCAGTGATGCCGCTTTTAAGTCATTTGCAGGCACCGGCAATGCCGATGCTGCCAGTTGCGACCGTGAATTACTCCGTGAGCTGCTTTTCGAGGTAGCGGGTGCGGATTTCCGAGGCGACGAACTTGAAGTCGTACCAGCCGGGGACGGCTTCCTTGAAGAGCTTGTCGGCCAGGGCGTCCGTCATCTCGCCGGCGGCTTCCTGCGCGTAGGCATCGAGTTTCTCGACGATGGGCTTGAGCTCCTTCTCGTAGAAATCGGGGTCGCCGAGTTCGGCGTCCTTCCAGGTGCCGATGATGCCGCCGCCCGCGATGTTTTTCTCGGCGTTGTAGCGCGCGAGCGCCTTGTAGACGATGACGCGGTGGATGGCGCTCTTGACCTCGCGGTTGAGCCCCTCGAACTTCCAGTGGCCCCAGTTGGAACGTTGCCAGATGTCCGTGCCGCCCCAGGTGAGGCCGCCGGAGCGCGACCAGTAGATCATTTCGAAGGGCCATTCCGTGCCGTTTTCGGGGAGGCAGTTGTAGGCGAGTTCCCAGGAGACGTTCATCGCGGTGGCGTAGCCTTCCTTGGACGGGCGCGACGAGAAGTCGGCGTAGTCGGCGAGGAGGCGGAAGAACTTGTGCGGGGAGTTCCAGGCCGGGCAGTAGTCGAACTCGCGTTTCGTCGGGTTGACGCCGAACTGGTACGCGGGGCCCGTCTCTCCGATGCCGAAGTACATCTCGTAGTCGGTCGAGCGGGTCTTCCCGGTGAGGACCTCCTGGAATTTCGGGTCTTTGTGCTCGAAGAGGAAGTGGATGCCGTACTCGTCGTAGCAGACCCAGAACCAGGCGGCGGATTCATCGGACGCAGAGGCGTTGACGGCGTCGCCGCGGATGACGGCCACGTCGGTGATGAGGCGCTCCGCAGCTTCCTTGCCGAACTTGACGTCGCATACATGCTTGTCCTTCTCGGTCATAAGGCCCGATGCCTGCCAGGAGCCGAAGTCGGTCGGGGCGTTCTTCACGTAGCGGACGGCCGCCATGTTTCGCGCATGCGGAACGAAGAGCGACTGCCGGTAATCGTAGACGAGCTTCGGCTCGTCAATCCTGCCGAAGCGGACGAGGATCTTGCCGGCCGTCGAGAGGGCCTCCTTGGCGACCTTTCCATCCACATCCTTGAGGATGTTCCTGAGGTCGCCCTTGGAGAGCTTGTTTCCGTTCTGGAGGAACTTCTGGATGATGCGGTAGGCGACCTTGTCCTTCTCCTCGGCCCTCTCCATCTTGGAGAATGTCCGCTCGATGAATTCGGCGGCCTCGGCGCCCTTGCCCAGGCGCCAATAGGAGACGAGGATGTTGTCGAAGCTCTTCATAACCTGCCAGTTGGTGTGCCTGATGCCGGCCCAGTAGACATTGCCCACCTCGATTGTCGAGGCGTAGTCGCCGCGGGCGAAGAGCTTGCCGAGGAAACCGCTGACCTCGCTCCAGCCGCCGACCTTCTCGGCATTGGCAAGGATGTGCGCCTTTGCGCCTTCGAGATCGTTCGCGGCGTCAAGAACCTTGATCTTGAGGCTGCGGTGGACGTTTTCAGTTTCGTTTTTCGTGCGGTTGTCCGTGATGTCGAGCTTGAGAAGCGCTTCGGTGGCGGCAATTGCGGCCTTGTAGTCCTTCTTCGCGATATAGGCGGGAACGATGGCCTTCGTCATGTTCGCCTCCTTTGCGAAAATGGCGAACGAGGGCTCGCCCATGTACTTTGTCGCAAGGGCGATGATCTCGTCGTATCGGCGCTCTTCGGAGAGGAGCGAGGCGGCGCTGTTGAAGGCGTTCATACGCTGATTGGCATTTGCCTCGGGGGCCGAATGGATGCGGGCATACTGCCGGATGGCCTCGGCATAGTCCTTCTTCTGCTTCGCGAGGTTCGCGCGGCAGAAGTAGATGTCGCAGAGGTTCTGCTTGGTGAGGCCGGGCAGTTTTTCAAGGTCGGCGAGGCGCTTCTCGGCGTCTTCGACCTGGAATCTGCTGAATTCCCTCATTGCAAGTGTCGAGGTGAGGTCGATGCGGATTGCGGCATTCGAAATCGCCGGCATCGCAAGCGTCTCCTCAATTAGCGCCTTGCCCTTCTCGAACCCTTCGTCGCCCTTGTTGCGGTAGTATTTGTTGACGATGTCCTTGACGAGGAACTGACGCTTGGCGGGCGATATTCCTTCGACCGCGAGCGCCTTGAGGAGGTTCTCCTCCTGGCGGACGTCGGGCTTGCGGTCGCTCCAGTAGTTGTCCGCGATAAACCAGTAGGCCTGCGCCTTGTCGTCGGGTTTCGCGGCGAGTTCGAGCGCACGCCCGGCCTTGGCGACCGCCTCGTCGCGCTGCTTGCCGTTGCGGAGGTTTTGCGCCTCTTTCATGACGGAATCGAAGGTCTCGGCCGGGGCCGCCGCGGGGACGGCTTCGTCGGCGGCGAATGACACCAGCGCTGCGCAAAGGGCCGCGCTGAAAAGGACACATTTTTTCATCGGGTTGTTCATTTTCAAACTCCTTTTGCGACTGTCTATTTGCCGAGGACGGCGTCAATCGCCATGATGTGGCGGATCATTTCAAGGCGGACTGCCGGGAGATCGCACTTCTCTTCGTCGACGCAGGCGAGGTACTGAAGCGCCTTGCGGCCGGTGTAGTACTTCTCGGTGTCCTTCTGCTTGCCCTCGGCAATCGCCTTCTCGGCGAGTTGCTTGAGGAGCGTCGCGTAGCGGATGTCGTCGATGCCCTCGCGCATCCCCTCCCAGGGAAGCGTGTCGATGAAGCCGTCCTTCGTCTCGTAGACGAGCGTGATGCGGTAGCAGTAGGAATGCAGGTCGTTCCAGTCGCCTTCGATGTAGCCGTAGTTGTACATCATGTCATAGTCTTTTTTGTAGAGGTTCATGCCATGCATGCGGCGCATGTAGTCGGGGTTTTCGGGGCCGGTGTGAGGACCGGCGTAGTTGCCGATCTTGCCCTTGATGCGGTGCATGAAATCAGATTCGCGCAACGAGGCGAAGCCACCGCCGACGCGGAAGTCGTCGGCATAGCCGCAGAAGTAGCGGCGATCCTGGCCGTTGCACATGACGAGATTGTTGTTCTCGTGGGCGATCTTCCAGCCGTTGCGGGAAGCGACGACGGTACTCGGCCCCGGCTCCTCGCCGCCGGCGGGGTAGATGTTGGTGTGCCCGAGGATGCGCTTGAACTCCTTTGTCGCGATTTCGGCATTGCGCTTGATTGTGAAGTACTGCTCTGCCGTGGCGCCGCCGCAGCAACTGTAGGCCTCGAAAAAGGGGTCGAGCTTCATGCCGATCTCCTTCGCCTGCTTGAGCGCGGTCTCGACGAAATCAAGGCCGTTGTAGCCATTCCAGAGGCCGAAGTAGAGCGGGTAGCGCACATTGTGGTCGTATTGGTTCTTGAGGCGGCGGAATTGCTTCGCATCCGACTGTGCGCGATCGCCGCCGTTGAACGGGGTGTAGCCTTCCTTGCCGGGGACGCAGTAGAGCATCGTGTAGAAATCGGCATTCAGATCGTAGTAGGTCTTCGGGTCGGGAAGTGCATACGGAAGAACGCGGACTCTTACGGGGACCTGCGCCTTGCCGCCATTGTCCGCGACAAGTGAAATCGCGCCCGTGTAGAGCCCCGGCGCCACGTCGGCGTCGATTTTCACGGTGACCATGAACTGCTTGAACTCGCCGCTTTTGAGGACGACGGGTTGGAGCGTGGCGGCGTCGTTGACCGGCTCGGTGCGGGTGTTGAAGCCGGGGTCGATGTCGGAGGGCTCGGAAATCCAGATGTACTCGTCGCCGCCCTTGAGGTTGACGCGGATGAAATTCGCTTTCCTCTCTGTATCGACCTTGACGAGGTTTTCGTCGTTGAGGAGGAGTTCGGGGCAGAGCTTTAGGCCGGTGTCGTTGAAATAGGAATACCAGGCGTTGCCGTCCTGGTACCATATTTTGACGACTTTGACATCGACCTTGTCGGCCTTGATCACCTTGCCCTCCGCGTTGCGGAGGTCGCCGGCGGTAACGGTGCACTTGGCGGCGTCGGCGAAGGGGTAGATGACGAATGACGCGGGCTCGAACTCGTCGCGGCACGCAACGATGCGGAGGGGGGCCTGGATCTCGCCGTCAATTGGGTACTGGTCGGCGAGGCGCTGGATGTTGGACAGCGGCGGAACCGCGTACCAGGTGAGCTTCGCGCCGTCCGCGCCGGGGAGGCCCGCGAGGTCGGCGGCGACGCGCAGGGCGTTGTGGCGCCAGATGTCCTTTTTCGAGAATTTCTTGAGCAATGCCTTTGCCTCGGGGTTTTTCATCGAGGCTTCAATGGGGCCGGACTGCCTGAAGAGGGCGTCCATTTCCTCTTGCGACGGCATCTGCGCCGAGGCAAGTCGCGGCGCCAGGAGCACCGCCGCCGCGAGCACCAGCGCACCGCGGCAAATCAATGTGTTTTTTTTCATAGGTGAGGAAATTGTAGCAGAAAATGTGCCATTGGGTGAAGGTCCTGTAATTGGTCCTGAAATTGATGCTTTGCATTTGGCGCATCAAGATGGTAGGATTTACTCATGGCAGGAATTCATGAAAAGGAGAATATGCAAATGGACAAAGTCTTCACCCGCGACTACCTGAAGCCGCGTCTCGGCAAGATGGAGCAACTCGCCTCGATCAGGCGCTACACGCTTGACGACGGCAAAGGGCGTGGCATGCGCGCGCTTGAGGTCTCGAATGGCAGCGGCCTCGCCTTCACGGTCTATCCCGACAGGGGCCTTGACATCGGCCCGGCGACATTCAACGGCCTGCCGCTGGCGTGGATGACGCCCAACGGCGCCGTCGCGCCGGCCTTCTACAACCCCGATGGGTTCGAGTGGCTGCGGACGTGGTGCGCCGGTCTTCTTACGACCTGCGGCCTTCTCAATGCCGGCGGCCCCTGCGAAACCGCCGAGGGCCCGCAGGGCCAGCACGGCCGCGCCGACCATATTCCCGCGGAGGAGGTCAACGCCAAGGGCGAGTGGCTGGCGGACGGCCGCTACCGCCTTGAGATCACGGGTGTCATCGGGCACACCAAGGTCTTTGGCGAGAAACTTGTCTCACGCCGCACCATCCGCACCTATCTCGGTTCGCCGACCATCGAGATCGCGGACAGTACCGAAAACGCCGGCTTCGAAACGATGCCGCTCATGCAGCTCTACCACATGAACTTCGGCTGGCCGCTTGTCGACGAATCGACCGTCATCGTCGCCCCCGGGCACGAGACGATCCCGCAGAACGACTACTGCCGCGAGCACCTCGCCGACTGGGACAAGTTCATGGCCCCGACACCGGGTTTCAGGGAGCAGGTCTTCTACCACGACATCCCGGCGGATGCCGAGGGCATGTGCAACGTCTCGCTTGAAAACGGGAACAGCGGCCTCAAGCTTGGGCTTTCGTTCCGCAAGGCGGAGCTCCCGTTCCTTGTGCAGTGGAAGATGCCGGGGCAGGGCGAATACGTCTGCGGCCTCGAACCCGCCAATTGCTACCCCGAAGGACAGTGCGCCATCGCCAAGCGCGGCATTCTCCGCCACATCGAGCCCGGCCAGATTGTCGAGACCGTCATCCGCGTCAAGGTGTCGCAATAGGGCTGGTTAAGGCGCCTTTTGAAAAAAAGGATTGCCGTTTTTCCAAATTTGGAGTATATTATATACATCGTTTTTGCGATGCGAGTGTAACTCAGCTGGTAGAGTCCCACCTTGCCAAGGTGGTGGTCGAGGGTTCGAATCCCTTCGCTCGCTCCATTTTTTACGACCCTGGGGGCATAGCTCAGTTGGTTAGAGCAGCTGACTCTTAATCAGCGGGTCGTGGGTTCGAGTCCCTCTGCCCCTACCATCAAAAGCCTCGCAACTGATGTTGCGGGGTTTTTTCTTTGTATCAGGCTGTCGCGCCAGGAGATTTCGAAAATGAACGACAAGACCATGCCGGACGGTGAATTGACGAGATCTAACGGAGTGTTCTCCGTGACCTGGGATGTCCGTGACGGGACGCTTTCCTCGCTTGTCCTAAACGACGATCCCGACCAGATGAACTGGATCGCGGGCACCGACCGCTGGGGGGCGCTCCGCTACCACGCGATGAGGTTCCGGGGTGGACGCGACACCTGGGGCGACACACTCAAATTCGATTTCACGGGTTTGCGCCTTGAGGGCGGCGCGGTCATTTCGTCCTATGCCGGCGGCGCCTTGCGCGCCGAGGTACGGCGCGAGGTCAAGTCCGACGGTCTTGAGGAAACGTATGTTTTCACCAATGCCGAATCCTGGCCCGTCTATTTTCTCCGCGGGCATCTCGGCATTCTCGCAACCTTCAACGATTCCTACGTGGCCGCCCATGAATGCGAGACGCGGCGTTGTCATGCGCATATCTGGTGCGGCGGGGAGAACTCGTGGGTCCGCGCCCTTAAGATGGGGCCTTTCCAGACCGAACTTGCGCTCGTGTTGCAAAAGGGCGATCTCGATGCCTATTCGGTTCGGCGCATCGCGGCGGAGATGTCAAACGACCGGGGCGACTTCGTCTTGCATCCGGCGCCATTTTCGCTGAGGCAAGGGGAGTCGAAGACGATTTCGTGGAAGATCGCGGCCTATCCTGCTGGGAAGTTCGACGAAACCCTGCTGAAGCTTGGCGGCGCGAAAATCACCTTTGAAAATGAAACGATATTCCCCGGCGAGTCTTTTGAAATCGACGTTACGGGAAATGACGGGCGCACCACGCACTACTCGCGCAAGCCCGAAAATGGCGTCGGCGTCTACGATTTCGAGTTTGACGCCGGCGGTAAAAAGGCGAAGGCGCGCGGCTACTGCTCGCCCGCCTTTGACGACCTGCTTCGCGCCCGCGTTGATTTCATCGTCGGCAAGCAGCAGTGCCTCGATCCCGGAAGCCCGTTGTACGGCGCCTATCTCGCCTGGGATTCCGAAGACCACGCGCCGTACTTCGATTTCTCCTGGCGCGACCACAATGCCTGCCGCGAACGCGTGATCATGGCGATGACGCTTGCCCGCTGGCTGCGGAAGCACCGCGATTCCCGGGTCATGGCGTCACTGGAGCTTTTCGAGCGGTTCGTGCTGCGCGAGTTCTTCGACGAGGAAACCTGCACTGTTTACGACACCATCGGCAAGGACCCGACCTTCAAGCGCCTCTACAACGCCCCCAACCTTGTCCGTTTCTGGCGCGAGCTCTACGCTCTCAAGGGCGACCGCCGCTACCTCGGCTACATCCACCGTTCGCTAATCGACTACTACAGGCTCGGCGGCGACAAGTTCTACCCGAACGGCTGCGATTTCTCAAGCGAACTAATCCTGCTCGAAAGGGAGGGCCTGGAGGTGGCGGACTTGCGGGAGGCCGTGAAGCGCCATGTTGCCAACATCGTCGCGAATGGCATCAGATTTCCCGAACACGAGGTGCGTTTCGAGCAGACAATCGCCACGCCTGCGGTGTCGATCCTCGCACAGTACATCCGCCTTGTCGAGAAAGACCCGAAAGTGCTTGAAGCGTTGAGGGCCGTTTTCGACATTTTGTCGCGTTTCCAGGGTAACCAACCCGACCACAAGCTCGATGAAACCGCCATCCGCCATTGGGACGGCTATTGGTTCGGGAAGCGGCATCTCTATGGCGACACGCTTCACCAGCACAGCACGATCACCGCCCGCGCCTTCCTGCAGTATGCCGCGGCGACAGGCGACCGCGCGCCTGTTGCGCGTGCCGCCCGCTGCCTGCGCAACTGCCTCTACATGTTCCGTGCGAATGGCGAGGCAACTTGCGCATACTTGCTCCCGTTTTCGGTGACGATGCTCGACCGCGAAGGCAATGCCCTCGGGCCTGCGCGCCGCGGCGAATTCGCCGATCCGCTCGTCAACGACATGGACGTCGTCCTCTACATTGGCATGTGTTCGGGACTCTTCGGCGATTATGGCGAAGCGGATTCTTGACGGTTCGTCGGCCCATTTGCCTTGTGCTTTGCCTTGTGATTGCGGCATTCGGTTGCAATATCGCTGATTTTGTGGTAAATTGTTGTTAACTTTGGCTTGTGGGTCAATTTTTTGGTCGTCAATAGGAGCGCAGAAATGTTTGTTAAATTTCGTTTTGCCGCCGTAGCCACTTTGATTGCCGGTGCCTTTAACTTAACTTTTGCGGATGCCATCCCGACTGACGGGCTGCTCGCTGCCGTCGCCGCGGCTCAGGACGGGGCTACGCTCGAGCTGGGCGTCGGAACCTACGAGATCAACGACGAAATCCTGCTCAATAATTCGGTGACGATCATTGGCGCGGGCATCGGCCAGACGATCATCAGGCAGACGGCCACGGACAAGCGTATCGCCGTGCTCAACAACGCCTCTGCCAAGATCAGGGGCTGCACGCTGACCGGCGCGAGCTTTCCGAGCGAGATTAAGGACGGCGTCGGCGTGAAGATCGCGGCGGGCGGTGGTACGCTGGAGGCCTGTCGCATCACGGGGAACCGTACGACCAGGAACTGGAACTACGTGGTTGGCGTATACTGCGTCAGTGCGGACGGGCACCTTGTCGACTGCATCATCGACGACAACCGCGTGACGGCCGGCACGAACATGTCCGAGGGCGGCCTCTACATCACGGCCGGCACGGTCGAGCACTGCCTCATCTACAACAACAAGGGCCACCAGACGGGCGGTGTCTATGTCAGCGGAGGCAGTGTGACGTTCAAGGACTGCACGATCGCGGGTAATGAAGGCCCCGCCGGTACGGGTGCGGTTTGCCTTAATGCGAGCGGCGCGACGTTCACCAATTGCGTGATCGCCGGGAACATCAAGATTTCGACCGATTTATCGACGACGGCGCCGGAATATTCGATGGACAAAAGCGGTGCGTGGGCGAACTTCTACAACTGCGCGTTTCCGAACTCTATCACGCTCAACAGCGCCAACATCAAGGGCACGCCGTTCCAGTGCGACGTCCTGTATGTCGATCCGGCGAACCACGACTATCACCAGCG
>JAZQOA010000040.1:0-10878 GCA_045627605.1 Kiritimatiellia bacterium
TCGGCGACGGCGGACGCGAAACGGAAGTCGGCGCTCGGCTCCTTGCGCGTCAGCTCCGCCGCAGTGTGCGCCTTTTCGATGAGGATGCTCTTGTCGCCGTCCGGCTTCTTGTAGCGCATCTTGACCGTCATCAGCTCGCCGCTCTTCGCCGTCTCGCTCTTCTGGTACTTGAGCGGATCCGTTCCCGCGCCCATCTCGCCCGCGCCCGCCGGGATGATCTCGTAGAACGCCGTCATCGTGTGGCCCGAGCCGATCTCGCCCGCGTCCTTCCTGTCGTCGTTGAAGTCCTTCGCCTGCAGGCGGCGGTTCTCGTAGCCGAGCAGCCGGTAGCCCTCGACCTCGGACGGATTGAACTCGATCTGCACCTTCACGTCCTTCGCGACGGTCATGAGCGTGCCGCCGAACTCGTTCATCATCACCTTCTTCGCCTCCAGCACCGAATCGAGGAAGGCGTAGTTGCCGTTCCCGGCGTTCGCGAGCTTCTTCATGTTCGCGTCCTGATAGTTGCCGCGTCCGACGCCGAGCACCGTCAGGAAGACGCCGCTCTCGCGCTTCGCCGCGATGAAGTCCTCCAGCTCCTTCGGGGACGAAATGCCGATGTTGAAGTCGCCGTCCGTCACGAGGATCACGCGGTTGTTCGCCTTCCTGTCGAAGTTCTTCTTCGCCTCCTCGTAGGCGAGCTGGATGCCCGCGCCGCCCGCCGTGCCGCCGAACGCGTTGAGTCCGTCGATGACCGAGCGAATCGCGTCCTTCTCGCGCCCCGAGACGGAGGGGAGCCGCACCTCCGTGCCGTTCGCGTATGTGACGATCGCGACATGGTCCTCGTCCCGCAGCTTTTCGACGAGCATCTTGAGCGCCTTCTTCAGAAGCTCGATGCGGTCCTCGCCCGCCATCGACCCCGACACGTCCACGAGGAACGTGAGATTGCACGGCGGCAGCTTCGCCTCGTCGATCTTCTTCGTCTGCACGCCGAGCCGCAGCAGCCGGTGCTTCGCGTTCCACGGACACGCCGCCAGCTCGCAGTCAACTGCGATCGGGTCTTCGCCCTTCGGCTGCGGATAGTCATACTTGAAATAGTTGACGAACTCCTCAAGCCGCACCGCGTTCTTCGGCGGCAAGCGCTTCTGGTCGTTGATCGAACTCCGCATCAGCGCATAGCTCGACGTATCGACATCCAGTCCGAACGTCGACAGCGGCTCGCTCTTCGGACTCACGAACTCGTTCTCCGCGAACTCCGCGTAGCGCTCGGTCGTCTGTCGGTTCGCACCATCCCAATGCTCAATTTCCGGTTTGCCAACTCTGCGTAGCGCTCGGTCGGCTGTCGGTTCAGACATTCTCATTTTCTTTGCCTTGGGTTCGGCGCCGCCTAAAATCATCATGATGTCTCCGCTGGATAGGGCCTTTTCTTTGGAACGTTTACCGTGAATACGATGTTTAAATTCAAAGTTCACAGAATTCTCTGGCTTGGATTCTGCTGCCGCCATTCCCAATGTGTCCAGGTCCGCGCAGGCGGGTGGTTCGCATTCCGTTTCCGCGCAGGCGGGCGCCTCGCAGAGCATTGGAGCCTGCCCCCTGGCGGAAGGCACCGTCATCTGGGAAAGCATCTCCATGGGTGTCCGTTCCCCGCTTTCTCTCGCGGCGAACCAGAAATGCGTGATGCCGCAACCAACGGCCAGGACGGCGGCGACACGCCACAAAACGGCGTTCCTGCGCCACCAGGCCCCGCGCACCGAAAGGGCGTTCCCCATCCAACCGGCGAAGTTCCCGCCCGAAACCATGAAGGCGCGTTCATAGGCTTGCGCCGTTTCGTCCTGCGAGAGCGTTCCCGGCGGCACGTTCGCGACGGCGGCGGCAATTTCGGCGACATCGGCCGGCTCCAGCGTTGCGACAAGCCAGCTCCGCTCGGTGAAACTCTTTGCCGCCGTGCAGGCGTTCCAGAGCTGGAAGACCCGTTCGCCCACGAGCATCTCCCGCGACGACGCGGGCACCGAGAAGGGCGAGATTGGCACGATGCGGTAGCCGGCCTGCCCGCGGGCTTCAATGACAAGCGCGGGGAAGGGGCGGTTCATGTCCGCGAAGAGGCGGATTTCCCCGGTCCGGACGGGGGTGTCGAAGCCATGCCCGCCCTTTTGGCCTTTCAGGCCGTGGAAAAACGGGCGTTTCCCCGCCTTCAGGTAAAGTTCCCATTCCTGCTTGAAAATGTCATTCATTGTGCGTCTCCAATCTTAGCGAGAAAGCCTTCGGGAAGGTTCGCTTCGCAGACTTCAAGGAGCATGCGGGTGAAAAGCGGATCCTCCCTCTCCTCCGTCCGCGTAAGTCCCCTGCGCAAGGCTTCCATCACCTTGCCTCGGACCGCGTAGGCCCGCGACTTCGCCGTTTCCAGCCCTTCGAGGACTGCCGCCTCCGTTATCGGCACGTCCTGGGCCGTCGCATATAAAAGGAGCGCGACCTTTTGTTTTTCCACCTTTGTTTGCCGGGCGATGCATTCCAGCACTTTTTCCGCGGCGGCGTGGTAGTCTTCCGCGGTGACAGAGGCGGCGGGGTCGTTCTCGGTGGCGATTTCGATTTGCGAGATGTCCTCGGGACCGGCGTTTTCCCAGACAAGATGGCGCTTGCCGTCCTCGCCGCGCAACGTCCGGGGCTTCCAGCCCTTCAGGGTGGCGATCCAGTCGAGGACGATGTCGTGGATGCGGCCCGATTGCGATCCGAAAAGCGTCCCGCAGACAAAGTCGCGCAAGGAGAGCGCATCCGCCGTGATCCGGTAGGCGAAATAGGATTTTAGCGGTTTTGGCTTGGTGCGCGACCCCTTGAGCATGAAGTAGCCGTCGAAGAAGGCGACGGGATCGTCCGCCGCGGCGTCTTCGGGCGAGAAACCGTAGCGGACAAGCTGGGCCCGCATGGCGGCCTCGACTTGCGCGCGCAGTTTTGCGGCAAGAATTTCCGGGCATTCGCCCACGGAGCATATCCTAAACCATTCCCGCCAAGCCCTGTCCCCGGCGTAGCGGTCGTTTCCGTCAAAAAACATCGTGCAGAGTCCTCCTATAATATGAAAGGAACCGTTTTCTCTGTTTTTCCACGATTAATCTTATCAAATTGAAAAACAAGACACCATCCCCCTTGCGCACCCATGGGAATGTGCGATAAGGGGAGGCTGTCCCATTGCACGATATTTGTAAAATGCGAGAATCGTGTGGAATGGAGATGCCTGTTTTTTGCGGGGCTTACTCTTCCTCGAAGATGTCGGGCCAGCAGTCGTTGCCGGTGTGGAAGGTGAGCCTGGCCGGTGGCGAGTTCGGGCGCGAGGTGTCGAGCAGGAAGATTTCGTAGTCCTCGCTGTCCTGTTCGTGCCCGCCCGTGCTGGCCCCGAAGACGAGCCAGCGTCCGTTTTTCGTGAAGGACGGGAAATATTCGTGGCTGTAGTCGCCGGCGGCATCGAAGAGCACGGCGGGATTTTCGCCGAAATCGGCCGCGAAGATGGTGTTTTTCTGATTTCCGGGATGGCCGATCCAGGCGTGGCGGGAACCAGCATTGCCGCGCCAGACGAGCTGGCAGCCTTTCGCCACATTGGAGACGGAGCCGTCTGCGGAGACGAAGGCCGTGGTGTTTAGCTTTCCGCGCAGGGTCACGGCAAGCCACGGGTCTCCGGCGCGGACATCGGGAATCGAGAGGAGGGTGCCTTCCGGAAGGGTTGCCGTGGGGACGGCGAGGAGAATCTCCTCCCTGCCGGAGTCGTCAACGGGCATTTTGGCGATGGACCTGCCGCCGTTCCGCATGTAAATGAGCGACTTGCCGTCGGGCGACCAAACAGCCATGTAGGCGTTGGTTGCGACGCGCTTTTCGCGGCCGGACTCAAGATCGACAACCCAGGTGTCCCAATTCGACCAGTTGCGTTGCGAGACCCATTGCTCCTTTGACCGGCTGAAGGCGATTTTCCGTCCGTCAGGCGAGAAGCGCGGATAGGTGTCTGTGAAGCCGGAGTTGGTGATTTGCCTTGTCGTCAAATCCGGCGAATTGAGAAGGTAGAGGCCGTGCAACCCGCTTCTGTTGCTGCTCCAGGCGATTTTCCCCTTGAATCCGGCTTGAATCTGGCGCAGGAGACCGAGGTCGTCGGCTGTTGGTTGGACGGCCTTGCCTGCGGGAGGGGGGCTGACGCGCCCGCGCTTGATGGAGGCGCGGTATTTGGTCCCGGCGAAGAGGAGGGTTGCCCCAAGGAGGACGAACGCCAAGAGAAGGAGCGCCATCTTCCGGACGATGTCTTGCTTTTCCCTTGCCTGTGCGGGCTTGGCGAACCAGGTGAAGGCGATGAAGGCCGCGCCGCCCATCCCGTAGTCGATGATTTGGCTCAGGACGTGCATGGCGATCATCGCGGCCATGGAGTCGGCCGTGGGGAAACCCAGCGCCGTAAGGGCCGCGAGACCGCCCGCCTCGTAGGTGCCGAAACTCATGAACGTCGGCACGGGGAGGCTGGCCGCGCCTTCGGCCGCGATCAGGGCGATGAGCACGGAAAAGAGCCCGGCGTGGGAAAGGGATGGCCAAAGCGGCCGCGTAATTGCCACGAAGAGGCAGTAGAGCCCCGCGTACTTGGCCAGCCTGACGAAGATCGAGTAGGCCGCGATGTGCGAGGCCACGCCCGCCTTGCGCGTCTTCACGACGGAATCCGCCGTATCCGTCACGAGCTTGAGCAGCGCCGCGAGGGGCTTGCATTTGAAAAGACGGCATTGGGCGAACCCGCCAATCCATTTGGCAAGGGCGGGGAAGATGAGGAAAAGACCGGCGGAGCCAACGGCGCAAATGAGCGCCAGCATGATTGTCGAGCCGACGAGGGACATGCCTTGCGCCGCCGCGGGAATGGCGACCGCGAGTACGGCGAGCAAGGCGATGAAGTCGAAGAGGAGGCCGATGGAAAGCGACGAGAGGCAATCCGAGGCCGGGACGCTGTAGCCCTTGTTGAGCATCGCGACATAGCTGAGTTCGCCGATTCGCGCGGGAAGCATGTCGGCGCACGCCCCGCGCACAAAGGTGACGAGCGTCATGTGGAAGAGACCCGGAATCTTGGCGCCGGGCGGCATTGACGCGGCGAGGAGCATTTTGGCGCGGAGCGCGCGGAAAAGCGTCTGCAGGACTTGGCAGGCGACGTAGATGGCGACGAATATGGCCAGCGCCCCCTTGACGGCGCAAACGATGATGGCGGGGGAGACGTCTTTCCCGGCGGCTCCGGAAAGTCCAAAAAGCAGGCCGACAATCAACGCCGAGCATCCAAGGGAGAGAAAAACTTTGAAAAGGAATTTCATCATTTGACGATTATAACAAAAAAACGAGGCCAAAGCCTCGTTTTTCTCAAGTTGGTTGCCGCACAAGGATTCGAACCTTGTCAAATTGATCCAGAGTCAATTGTGCTACCATTACACCATGCGGCATCAAAAAATTGTCTAAATATAATACACCTTTCGCCGGGCAAATGCAAGGGGCGTTTTTGTTTTTTCCTGGAAATGGGGAGACGGGGCTATTCCGCGCCGGGGATGTGGTACTTGTCTTTTTCCTCAAGCTGGAGGAACGAGACCATCGCCTCGAACCGTGCGGGCGCCTCCTCAAGGTCTCCGGGATGGTGGGCGTCGGAGCCGAGGTAGAATTTGCATCCGCACTCTCTGGCGATGAAATAGGGGCGGAACATACGCCTCAGCTGGTCGTCGTCGAGATCCTTGAGCCCCATGTTGAGTTCGATTCCCAGGCCAAGTTTGGCGGCCCGGGAGAAAAGCCCGCCCCATTTTTCATCGGGAATCAGGTCGATGATGTCGATGTGTTCGCCCTTGTATTTGCCGCCGCCACCGCCGGCGAGGAGACTGCAGGTCAGGTGGGCGACGCCCATTTTGCCGAGGGGCATGCCGGAGTCGAGAAGCGCGCCGAACCGTTCCGCGCAAAGGGTGGCGCGGCGCTCCTGGGATTCGCAGTCCTCGATCTCGATGGTGAAGCCGCGCATGTGGAGGTGGTTTGTCGGCACGATCATGAAGTCGAACTTTCCGTACTTCTCCGCGCCGATTCCCATGGTGCGGAACTTGTCCATTTCGCCTTCGCAGCCGAAGAGGAAGCGGCAGTCGGGGGACTGGGGGAGGGGAAGCGCCTGCGAGACGTGGGCGAAGTCCTGCGCCGCGTACCATTCGCTTGCGCCGGGGACGTCGGCGTCCCAGAAATGGTCCGTAAGGCAAATTTGGCGGAATTTGTTTTTCCGGGCGTAGTCCAGGATGGCCCCGGTCGTTTGCCCGGGGTCCGACGAGCAGGATGAAAGCTGCGAATGGATGTGGTAGTCGTGGTCGATTGCGTATTTCATGGCTGAATTATTATAGCATTATCATAGGCGAAGGACAGAGAGCGTGCCGTAACCTTGCGTGGTTTTTTGATTTCTGATAGACTACTTGCAACTTATGCAAAAGCATTTCACCACAAGATGCCTCGCGGTCGCGGTGGCGGCTCTTTTCCTCGCCGCCGCGCCGGCGGCCCGCGCGCAGGAGACTCTCTCGTCGATCCGCGAGCAGGCCTTCCGCTACTTTGCCGACGGCGAGTTCGCCGACGCCCTGCCTTTCTTCGAGCAGATGATCGAGATCCAGGGCTCAAGCAAGGACCCGATGGTCGTGAGCGGCATGGAGCGGGTCTATTACAACGCCGCGCTTTGCAAGTTCTTCACGGGCAACTTCCCCGCCGCGCAGGTCGCCTTCGAGCGCTACAACGCCAAGTACAAGCGCGGCACCTACCTCCACGAGTCCTACGTCTACATCGGCGACTCCCTCCGCTACTCAAGCCGCCATGACGCCGCCATCAAGCAATACCAGGCGGCGCTCAAACGCTTCCGCTACCCGACGGACACCCGTACCGACATTTACGCCTCGATCGCGCGCTGCTACCTCGCCCAGGACGACTGGAAATCGGCCGTCGACCCCCTTCGGAAGGCCTTCGCCTCGGCCCCCGACGCCTTGCGGCGCAACCGCGCGGCCACGCTCCTCGCCACCGCCTACCTGAAGACGATGGCCCTTGAGGAAATCTACAAAATCGTGCCGTTCCTCCTGACGCGCGATTCGCTGGCGTCGCGTTCCATCGCCTTCAACATCGCCGCGCTCGAAGCCGGCGACACGCTCTTCGCCGACGAGCGCTACCGGGAGGCCTTCTGGATCCACCGCCTGGTCTACCCCTACGAGGATGTCATTGCCAACGCCCAGGCCTATCTCGACCGCCTCAACGCGATGGTGGCGGCGTCGAGCCGCTACGCCGCGCGCCCGCGCTACCTCATGCGCCTCCACGAGTGGATCGCCGACACCGAGGCCGAGATCAAGGCGATGAGCGAGAGCGTCGAAAACTACGACAACGAGCTTTCGTACCGCATCGCCCGCGGCTACATGGAGGCCAAGCGCTTCTTCGAGGGCCGTGAACTTTTCTTCCGCCTCTTCGAGACGAAAATCCCCGACCACGCCGAGGAGTGCCTCTACCTCGCCTTCCTTTGCTCCACGCGCTGCGGCGACAATGGGCGGACGCATGGCATCGCGCGCCGGTACATGGAGGAGTTCCCCGGCGGCGAATGGTACGACGCGCTCACGCTCATGGACGGCCAGCTCATGGCGCAGGACAAGGACTGGAAGGCCGTCATCGCGCACTTCAGCGAGGTTCTCAAGGTCCGCCCCGAACACCAGTCCGCCGCCGAATGCCTCTACCTGCTCGGTTACGCCCATTTCATGGAGGAGGAGTTCGAGCAGAGCCGGGTGCGCCTCATGGAAATCCGCGAAAAATACAGCCAGAGCGACTTGATGCCCGATGCCGTCTACTGGTGCGCGATGGACTCCATTTTCTCCGGCGACTTCGAGACCGGCGAAAAGGACTTTTCCGAACTCATCGAGAAGTTCCCCGACTGCCGCTACTACGCCGACGCCTGCTACCGCCGCGGGGTGAGCAACTACGCGCTCGCCAACTACGACCTTGCGGACGCCCAGCTTGGCGACTTCGTCTCCAAGTACCCCGAGAACGAGAACGCCGCCGAGGCCGTCATGACCCGGGGCGACATCGCGGGCGCCGTCGGCCGGCTCGACGACGCCATCAACTACTACACGCTCGCGATGAACACCACGACCAACGACCTCAACATCGAGCAATACAACCACTGCTCCTTCCAGTGCGGCCAGATTCTCTTCGACAAGGAGCGCTACCAGGACGTCCGCGACCACTTCTCCAAGTACATCCGCAACAACCGGCCCGAGTCCAACATCCCGCTTGCCGTCTACTGGATCGGCCGCGCAATGCAGCAGCAGGAGGAGAAGCTCGGCGCACTCAAGTTCTACAGCGACGCGGCGCTGCGGTTCGGGCGGGACCGCAAGTCCGTCGGCGTCGACATGATTCTCGACGAGTGGGTTGCGCTGACGCGAAAGTGCACCAAGGTGGAGTCCGACGCCGCCTGGGAGGGCATCCGGTACACGATCCGCAACTCGAACAACTCGCGCGACCCCGTCTCGGCCTTGCGCTTCCAGCGCCTGCTCATCTACCGCCCGGGAATCACGGACGGCGAAAAACAGCGCGAACTCGACTCGATCTGCAACTCCGCCAACATCACCAACGCCAGCCCCGCGGTGCTGGAGCTCATGCTCGACACGGCCAAGGAACGCGGGCAGACCAACTTTGCCGTCCGCGTGGCAAGCGCCATCATCGCGGACTTCACGGAGACCGACTACGCGCTTTCGGCGCGCGCCTGGCTCGCCGACGTCGCCCTTGCGCAGATCGCCGCCGAGCCCGAGGGGTCGAAACGCATCGAGAAGCTCTACGCGGGCGCGATCAAAAACCTCACGGTCGTCCGCGACGTTTACGCCACGCAGCCCGGGGCGGCCGACGCGCTCATCAAATTGGGCGGCATCTACACCGCGCTGGGCAAGGGCGAGGAGGCGGACGAATGCTACAAGCAGGTGCTGGGCGTCCGCGAGTGGCGTCCGCTTTGGCCCGCCGCGCTTTTCGGGCGCGGGCAGTGCGCCGAGGGCCAGCAGGAGTGGCTCAAGGCCGCGGCCTACTACGAACGCATCTACGTCATGTACAGCGGGTACCGCGAAATCACGGCGAAGGCCTATCTTGCGCGCGCCAAGAGCCTGCGGCGCGGCTACGAGGTCGGCGCGGCAAAGGAGACGCTGCGGGCCATGCTCGCCAACGAAGACTTGAAGGCCTACCCGGAATACGAACAGGCGGAGCGTCTGCTCTCGAACCTCGGAGGTGAAAAGTGATGCGCCTCTCTCCCTTGACCTTGCTTGCCGCCGCGCTGGCGGCCGTCCTCGCCCCGCTTTCCGCGCGGGCCCAGGTCGGCAAGCCCATCGTGCACACATCGCAGAAATACACGGCTTCGGCCTCGCTCAAGGCCAGGGTCTGGTGCGTGCCCGAGGGAACCGTCGACCGCGAGGCCGTGAAGCCGAAGTCCTCGAACGTCACTTTTGTCGGGCGCGAGCCGCTTGCCTTGTGCACGGCTCCGGCGCAGGGTTCCGTCGCCCCCGGCCGCATCCCCCTTTCGACTGTTGTCGGCGTCGATTTCGAAATCGACTACGACCGCTTCGAGGTGGCGAAGGCGATGGCCAGGAGCGAGTGGCCCAAGGCAATCACGATTCTGCGCAAGGCCTACACGCCGTACTTCATGTACCTCGACGTGCCCGAGAACAACGTCCTCGAAGGGTCTTTCGACCTCGGCGTGACCATGTTCAAGTGCGCGCGCAGCTCGATGCGCAAGGCGGCGACGGAAGAGGAACGCGCCGCGGCCCTGCAGCAGTATTCGTCGGCCTACGACGTCTTTACGGCCTGTTCCAAGGCGAAGTGGTCGAGCTTCGGTCCGTTGGCGCAGATCCGCGCCTTGCACTGCATGGTCCTCATCGACTCCGAGAAGGCCCGCCGCGCCTCGCGGATGCTGGCCGCGATGGAGGAGCCGATTCCCGGCGACGACACCTACGGCTACTACTGGCTGCTCAAGGCGGAGCTCGCGAAGCTCGACGGCAACGTGACAAACGAGCTTGACGCCGCCGTGAAATCGGTGAGCTTCGAGAACAAGGACGTGGAGACTTTCCCCGACGCCCTTATGCTCTCCGCGGAATGCTACGAGAAGATCGGCAACCCCTACCGCGCCCGCGACGTCTATTTCGAGGTCGCCAAGCTCTTCCCGAAGACCGACTGGGCGGCGGATGCGCTCGCCCGCCTCGAAACCCTCATGGCCTCGGGCGCGACGCGCAAGGCCGAGGAGACAACGGCGGAGAGCACCTTCTTCGGCCTCGAGGAGGACATGAACGAGCTCGCCGACGGCCTCGTCCTGATGAACAAGAACGCCGGCACGATCTTCGACTACGACGACGAGGAGGAGTCCGCCGTCACGGACACCGACAAGTAGCGTCGGTGCGCAGCCCTTTCCAACTTACACCACACAACACAACGGAAGCACAGACTATGAAACTGAAGAATTCTTCGCAAATCGCAATTGCGGCGGCCTTTCTCGCGGGCGCCGTGGCCCTTGTGGCCAATGCGCAGACTGCGGCGGCCAAGGCCGTCGAGGCCGAGGGGCAGTGGAACAGCCTCTGGGACTACTGGAAGGTCGGTGGATTCTGCATGTACCCGATTGGGCTTTGCTCCGTCGCGGTCGTCGGCCTCGCCATCTACTGCTGGCTGCTCTACAAGACCGAGAAGATGACGCAGCCCCGCCTGATGGCGCCGCTCTGCGCCTCGCTGGAGAAACTCGAGGTCCGCCAGGCGAAGGCGATGTGCCAGGCGAACCCCGGCATCCTCACCAACGTGCTGGCCGCGGGGCTCCGCCGTGTCAAGGGCGGCGAGGAGATCGACGTCCCGGCCGTCGAGAAGGCGATGGAGGAGGCCTCCGTCGAGGAGGTC
>JAZQOA010000041.1:0-24555 GCA_045627605.1 Kiritimatiellia bacterium
ACCTCGACGTTGACGCCCTCGTAGTTGGAGGAGGGGAAGCCGAAGTAGATCCAGAAGAAGAGGCATATCCGCATTTCGGGGCGGGGAAGGGCGACAATCTCGTCGCCGTCGGCCGTCAGCCGGACGATTTCACCGGGGCCCAGGTCGCGGTAGTAGTTGTAGCCCGTGTTTGGAAATGCCGTTGATTCCGTTGCGACGACATATCCGTCGGCGTTGCGGCCGAGGAGGACGGGGGTGCGCCCATAGCGGTCGCGCATGGCGTAGACGTCGCCCTTGTCGGTGAGCAAAAGGAGGGAGCAGGAGCCCTGGACGACTTCCTGCACGTGGCGGAGGCCGTCCGCGATGGTCGCCTGGGTGTCGATCAGGGCGGAGATGAGCTCCGTGGGGTTGAGACCCATGCCGGTGGTGGCGGCGAAGTGGCCGCGGCGCATGGCGAAGAGGTCGTCGGTGAGTTTTTTCGCGTTGGTAATGAAGGAAACCGAGACGATGCCGTAGGTGCCGTGGTGCGAGGTGATGAGGATTGGCTGGTCCTCGTAGTCCGAGATCACGCCGATGCCGGCGCGGCCGTGGAATTCCCCAAGCTGGTCTTCGAACTTGGAGCGGAACTGGGCGTTGGAGATGTCGTGGATGATGCGGCGGAAGCCGCGGTCCCCGAAGACCGCCATGCCCGCGCGGCGTGTGCCGAGGTGGGAATGGTAGTCCGTGCCGTAGAAAAGGTCGTCGACGCATTCGTTGCGCGAGACGACGCCAAAAAATCCGCCCATGTAGTGCCTCCAGTGTGTTGCAAAACCAAGATGATAATTATACCATTTATCGGCGTAAGATATCTTTGAAGTCTTTGGGAAGTCTTTGGGGCAAGGGTGCTTTGCTTCTGTTTCCGAAATTGCATTCCAAGCCCTGACTTTGCTATAATTTTCATATCGCCTGGGCGTATGCCCACGCGACACAAGTTCATCGCTGTTGGCGGCAACGCGCTTTAAGGCGCAATCTCGCCGCCAACACAAAATGTGCGTAAGCGCATTTTTTGCTTCTGTCGAAAACGACCAATTTTCAATTCTGGAAGCGAGAATGTGGCTGCGCAGGCCTGTACACCATAGGTGCATTGTACCTATGCCTTATTGTGTACCCGCTCTGCGTGCCCGTTCTTGATATTTCCAGAATGGGCGCTTGGTCGTGCCTCGACAGAAATATCTCGAACGAGGCACGCTTTTTTTATGCCGCCGAAAAGGCGTCGCCGTTTCTCCTTGGGGCGGTTGGGGAGCTGGGTATGCGCGTTTCGGTTGATGAACGGTTGGCGCGGCTGTGCGCCGATTTTTCGGTTGCGAAGATCGGCGAATGGCTGGAGCGCAAGTTTCCCTCGTATGACACGAGCAAGGCCGATGTGATTTCCATTGCCGAAAACAAGAACGACAAGGAGTATTTCAAGGGCGCGCGATTGCTCGGCTATGTCCGCGATTTGCCGGAAGGACGGTCGGGCGCGGGGAACCGTCCGCTTCTCGTCGCCGCCGTGGAGATGCGGAAGATCCTGACGGAGCGCACGAGCCGCCAGGCGCAGTTCAACTTTGCCAAGCGCGTGCTGCAGAATGCGGTTCGGAGTGGCGCGGCGGGACTTAACGGCTATCCGTCGCAGGGGCTGTTCTTCTTCTACGACCAGGAGCAGTTCTTCCGCATTTCGCTGGTGGGCGGCGAGATGGAGGGCCGCAAGTTCAAGTTCAACGAGGCGAAGCGGCAGAGCTTCTACATCAATCCAGACCGGCCGAACAACATCGCCAAGTCGCGCCTTTCCGAGTCCATCGAAACCTACGCCGACCTGAGGGAGGCGTTCTCGGTCGAGACGCTCACGAAGGAGTTCTACGGCAAGCTCTTCGCGTGGTACGAGTGGGCGATGACGCCGCAGACGGGCGTGACGTTCCCGAATGACGATTCGACCCCGGAGGATGACGACAAGTACAAAAACGAGTCCGTCATCCGCCTCGTTACCCGTCTGATGTTCACCTGGTTCATCCGCCAGCGGGACATGGTCCGGGCGGAGCTCTTCACCGTCGAGGGCGTCAAGGCGCTCCTGAAGGGCTTCGACCCGAAGTCGATGGAGGACGACAACTACTATCGCTGCATTCTCCAGAATCTCTTCTTCGCGACTTTCAACTGCCAGCCGGAGAAGCGCAAGTTCATCCAGCGTTCCTTTCACGGGCGGTGCGATGGCTTCGGGGTGAAGACGCTCTATCGTTACGAAAAGGAGTTCAAGAATCCCGCGGCGTTCAAGGAGCTGGTGAAGAAGACGCCGTTCCTCAACTGCGCGCTCTTCGACTGCCTCGACAAGCAGCAGCGCGAGAGTGAGGGCGGCAAGCTTTTGCTCTTTGACGGGTTTTCGGACACGCGCAAGCGCCAGGCGCACGTGCCGAACGGACTCTTCTTCCATCCCGAAAAGGGCATCGTTCCGCTCTTTGACACTTACGAGTTCACGATTGACGAGAACAACGCGGACGATGCCGACGTCGCGCTCGATCCAGAACTCCTCGGCAAGGTGTTCGAGAACCTGCTCGGGGCGTTCAACCCCGAGACACGGGAAACGGCCCGCAAGGCGACGGGCAGCTTCTACACGCCGCGCGAAATCGTCGACTACATGGTCGAGGAGTCGCTGAAGAACCACGTCAAGACCAGGTTGAGGTCGAAGGTCGAGGTCGAGGAGAAGAGGTTGGATGCGTGGCTTGCGGAACTCTTCGACAAAACTGCCGCGGCCGAGAGGCGGGAGCTGCCGTTTGACGACGAGGTTGCCGCGGAGATTCGCGAGTCGCTCTATTCGTGCAGGATCCTGGATCCGGCTTGCGGCTCGGGCGCGTTCCCGATGGGCGTCCTGCATTGCATGGTGCGCCTTTTCGGTCGGCTCGACCCGGCGAACATCGACTTGAACAAGCGTCTCATCATGCGCTACAAGCAGGAGACGAACCTGCCGCCGGATCCGCTTGAGACCGCGGCGGAACGCGAGGAACGGCTTGAGGCGCTGAAGGTCCAGCTTGACGAGGGACAGCATTACCCGGACTATGCCCGCAAACTTTACCTCATAGAGAACTGCATCTACGGCGTGGACATCCAGCCGATTGCGACGCAGATCTCCAAGCTCAGGTTCTTCATTTCGCTCCTCTGCGACCAGTTGCGCGAGAACTGGAATGCCGAGAGCGAGAACCACGGGCTCCTTTCGCTTCCGAATCTCGAGGCGAAGTTCGTCTGCGCGAATACGCTCATTTCGCTGCCGAAGACCGAGGGCGAACTGGAACTGATGTCGTGTTCGAAGATCCCGAAGCTCCGCGAGAAACTGCAGGAGAACCGGCACCGCATTTTCGCCGCGCGCACGTTCAGGCAGAAGGAGAAGCTGAAGACGCGCGACCTCGGGATTCGCGACGAGATCCGCGAGGCGGTCCGCTCCACCTTGGCGAAGCCGGACAAGGAACTCATCAAGGTCCAGGAAGAAGTCATCGCCAAGCTCCGCAAGGATCGCATTCCCTTCGAGACGCCGAAGATGGTCAAGCTGCAGAAGGCGGTGCAGGCCGATTTCTTTGCGCCGGCGCAGGGCGAAATCGGCTTTGAAATGGTGGACGCCAACAAGCCGAAGCGCGACCAGATAGACGCGCAAATCGAATTCGCCCAGCGCAAGATCGACTCGGAACTTGCCAAGTCGTCCGCGGCGAACGTCACCAAGATCGACCAGCTCGCCGCCCTCGTCGCCGGTTGGGATCCCTACGACCAGAACGCCAGCTCGTCCTTCTTCGATCCGGAGTGGATGTTCAATATCGCAGACGGCTTTGATGTTGTCATCGGGAATCCCCCGTATGTGAGTAACATGGAAGACGGATTGAAGCAATATTTAAAGAAAAACTTTATTACTTCAAGCTACTTGCTTGATCTCTATATTGCATTTATCGAAGAAGCTGAGAAATTGCTATCAAGTGTTGGAATTTTATGTTACATCATGCCAAATGCGTGGATGAAAAACATTGCGCAAATGCCGATACGAAAGTTTATCATAGAGAGACTTCGTGTATTAAGGATTGCCCCTAAGATTTCAAATGCGTTTGATTCGGCTAACGTAGAAACGTGTGTGCTGATTGCGGCAAGAGGTGGTTGTGTTGGACCATTTGATGTAGTTTCTTATTTGAATGACAAGTTTGTGCCATCGCATGTTACATCCACAGAGTTGTTCATGGAGAACGAAGGTCTTGTGTTTGATGTTTGCATGACGGAGGACACTCGAGCAATAGTCAGGAAGATTCGCTCAAAATCCCATCCTGTAGAGGAGTACTTTGAAATCATACGCGGTATCGGCCCTTACAAAGTTGGTTCCGCTGGTCAAACCTCTGAGATTGTTGCGAGTAAGGCTTATCACGCGACGTACGCTAAAGACAAAACATTTGTGCCAGAATTAAGAGGTATGCATGTGCAGACTTTCTCCTACAATTGGGATGGAAGGCATTACATCAGTTATGGTAAGTGGCTGTCCGAACCTCGCGAGCCAAGATTCTTTGAAGGGGTTAGGTTGATTTTCAGAGAAATACTCGGAGAGCGTCTTGTTTGCACTCTGATAACTGAAACATTTAAAATGGATCGTAGTTTGTACATCGCGAAACCATTTAAAGCAAATATTACATTCTGCAAATATGTGCTTGGAGTGTTGGCGTCGAGAGCCATGATGTATTACTTTAAGAATTCGGCAAACGAATTTGATGAATTGTTTCCAAAAATCCGAGTTGCTGAGTTTCGCAAGTTGCCGATTCCACTAGCGGGGAAAGAGGCGCAAGAAGGGGTCGCTGAAAAAGTAGGAGAGGTCCTTGTCGCGAAGAAAAAGAACCGCGAAGCTGACACCTCTGCTTTGGAATCTCAGATTGACCAGCTCGTTTACAAGCTCTATGGTCTGACTGAAGAGGAAATCGCGATTGTGGAAGGACGCGACAAAAGTGACACGACGAAGGACGAGGCCGCGGCAAAACCATCGCGTCGTCGCACGACGCGCCCGTCAACTACGGCAGATTCGCCGCGCGAGGAAGACGACGAGGAGCTGGAGTAAGCGCGAGAGGAAATGAGCGGAAAGGGGCGAGAGTTGCGCGTACGGAGTGCGCGAGGCAAGACCCGAGGGGGTGGCGGGGAGTGTTGCTCGGCGCAAAGGTTGACACGAGGCAAGGCCCGAGGGCGGGCGCGGTCAGGGCGCGACTTGGCCGGGCTGGCTGCCGCGATAGCGAATCGCCGCCGGGTCTTCGCCGCAGAGGGCGGCGGCGACGGCGTTGATGCCGAAGCAGCGTTCGCGTGTGAGCTTTTCGGTTTTTGTGATTTGCGGGAAGGGCGAAAGCATCAGCAACTTGCCGTCGGCGCAGGCGTCGAAGTAAGCGCCGCTCGGTTTGAAATAGGGCCCGAAGCCGCGCGGGATAATCGCAATCAGGGGAAGCCCCGCTTCGCGGACGGCGCGGGCGACGGCTTGCTCGCCCGGCGAAATGCAGCCCGAGACGATCACGCCGCCGCGGTTGCCGAAGGGAATCGCCTCTTCGGTTTTCGCGGCGATTTCGGCGGGCGTGGCACGGCGAGAGACTTGAACGAGGAGCTTGTTGGGCAATTCGGCGAGAAAGGCGTTGCCGACGGCGTCGCAGGTGGCGCGGGGCGCGATGTCGGGTTGGGCCGTGCGCTCCCCGAGCGCGCCGTCGATCAGCTCGCCAAGGTCGATCGAGCGGGTGACCTTGAAGAGACCGGGGTTTTGCATGACCGCCCAGCGACGCCCGGCGTTGCGCAAGACATAGCGCGTCATTTTCTTCAGCTGGCCCTTGCCAAGAAGAATCGTGTCGTAGAGCCCCGGAAACCAGAAGGTTGTCGAGCCGTCGATTTCAATCGGCGCAGGCAGGGCGAGATTGGCCTTGGTGCAGGCGATCTTGAAACTTCTGACAACTTCGCCGAGTGGGGCGCGCAGGCGTTCGTGAACCCAGATGACGCCGTGGAAGTGCTCGGGCATGACGGCATATTGGCAGGGCTCGACTTCGGGAAAAATCTCGCCGAGCTGTTTCCAGGCCGTGGCAACGGCGGCGCCGAGGGGCGAAGGAACGAGCTTGCCGTCTTTGATTTCGCCGAGAATGGGGCGGCGACGCTTCACGACCAACGTGATCATGTAAAACCAGGGCTTGCAATAATCCCAGCCCGGCAGGCGTATGCCGGCTTTAAGGTGGCCGTTCTTGTCGCGTTCGCGGTCCATTGTCGGTTTTCCTTTCTTTCTTTCTGCGCACGGAGTGCGCAGGGCAAGACCCCAGGGGTGCGCAAGGCGGGTATTATAACATAATTCAGGAGAAGGGCAGATGGCGTTTGTAACCAATCAGAAAGAAGCGGGGTCGAAGAAGCTCGGTGAGCGGCTGGGTGAGCTGATGGGCCACGCCGATCGGCTCGACATGCTCGTCGGGTTCTTCTTCTTTTCGGGCGTAAAGGTCCTCTATGATGCGCTCAAGGCGCGCGCAGGAATGAAGATGCGTGTCTTGGTCGGCATGGAGGCCGAGATGGCGATGGGCAATCTTGTCGAGAGTCTGCGCAAGGAAGGCGACAACTCGGCGAACGCAATCAAGGACCGCTTCTTCGAGTCGATGCGGAAGATCGTCGGTTCGCCCGAGGTCGACACCAAGGCGTTCCACGACCGTCTGGAGCTGTTTGTGGAAATGCTGGAATCGCAACGCCTTGAGCTCCGGAAGACGCGGGACCCGAACCATGCGAAGCTTTACATCTTCACGATGGACGAGGAGACGAAGACGGTCAGGGAGAAGATTTGGATTACGGGATCGAGCAACTTTTCCGAACCGGGCCTCAACCTGCGCGACGAGCTGAACGTCGAGATCTCCGATTTCGGGGCGGGGGATGCGCAGAAGTACTTTGACGACATGTGGGGGAAGGCCGTTCCGCTGACGGCAACGGAAGAGGACCGGATCAAACTCGTCAAGCTGTTGCGCGACGCATCGGTCGCGGCGGACGTGACGCCGTATGAGGCGTATTATCTTGTCCTGAAGCAGTATCTTGAATACCAGAAGAGCTCCTTGAACGAGGAACGGCTCGACCGCCTCCTGAAGGACGCGGGCTTCGACAAGTACCGCTACCAGGTCGATGCAGTCGCCCAGGCGATGCAGAAGATCGAGCAGTACAACGGCGTTATCATCGCCGATGTCGTGGGCCTCGGCAAGTCGATCATCGCGAGCCTGATTGGCGCGATGCGCCGTCGTCGCGGACTGATCATCTGCCCGCCCGGGCTGATGGGCGACAGGTCGGGGCTGGGCGGCGGCTGGTACGAATACAAGCGCAAGTTCCAGCTCAAAGACTGGGAGATCTGGAGCCGCGGCAAGCTTGACGAGGTCGTGGAATTGCTGAAGGTCGACAATGACTTCGACATGGTTGTCGTGGACGAGGCGCACAACTTCCGCAATGAGGGGACGGAAGACTACGGGATGCTCGCGAACATCTGCTTCGGCAGGGAGGTGGTCTTGCTGACGGCGACGCCGTTCAACAACCGACCGAACGACCTGCAGGCGCTGCTGAAGCTGTTCCTCCCGGCGAAGTCGAGTCCGCTTGGCGACATCGAAGAGCAGTTCCGCCTCTATCAGAAGCGGTATGTGGAGCTTGCCAAACTCCATCGCCTGCTCCTAAAGCCCGTGCCGAACTGGGACGACATCCACGCCGCGATGAAGCGGGTCGGCGGCTTTGAGGTTCTCGGCGCGGCCTGGCATGACATCAAGGCCGCAAAGGCCATTTGCGCAAAGAAGTCAAAGCGGTTGGCGGGCGATGTCCGGCAGGTGATGGAGAAGGTGGTGATCCGGCGAAACCGCATCGACCTTCAGAACGACCCGGACTACAGGGAAGAAATCAAGAACTTGTCCGAGGTCCGGCCGCCGTGCCAGCAGTTCTTCGAGCTGAGCGTCGAGCAGAACGAGTTCTACGACCGCGTCATCAACGAGTATTTCGGGAGCGACGAGCATTTCAAGGGCGCGATGTATCATCCCGAGGACTACCTCGCCGACCAGGAGCACGACGATGCGCAGCGCAACATCTACCTGATGCTCCGGAATCAGCTCGTCCAGCGGTTCGAGAGTTCGTTCGGCGCGTTCCGCAAGTCGGTGGAGAACGTGCGCCGAAGCATGGAGGTGGCGAAGAAGTTCATCGTGCGCACGGGGTATTATCTTTATGCGCGGAAGGCGATGGAGAAGATGTTGCTCATCGAAGACGACGCCGACCTCTACCTTGCGATCAACGAGTTCGTCGCGGAGGAAGAGAAGAAGGCGAAGGAGAGCGGAAGCAAGTCGCGGCGCGGGAAGACGGCCGACGATTTCAAATACCGCATGAACGACCCCAAGTTCAAGGGCGCAGAGTTTCAGGCGGACCTCGACGCGGACATTAAGCTGATGGATCGGCTGCTCAAGGAGATAGACGGTCTCGAACTGGAGAAAAAGGACCCGAAGGCCAGGAAGCTCGTGAGGGTCATCGACGAGGTCCTGAAGGACGGGAACGAGGCGATCCCCATGGAGGCGGATTCGCCGCGGAGGAAGGTGCTGGTGTTCTCGGCCTATGCGGACACAATCAGCCACATCGCCAAGTATGTCGAGAAGAAATTCCCGGGGAAGCTCATCAAGATCACGGGGGGCAATTTCGGCCTGGAGAACGCCCGGGTCGTCAAGCGCAATTTCGATGCGTCGTTCGAGACGCAGGAGGATGATTTCGACATCCTGCTCGCGACGGACAAGCTGTCCGAAGGGTTCAACTTGAACCGGGCCGGACTGGTCGTCAACTATGACATTCCGTGGAATCCGACGCGGGTCATTCAGCGTGTCGGGCGTATCAACCGCATCGGCAAGAAGGTCTTTGAGAATCTCTATATCTTCAACTTCTTCCCGACGGTCAAGGGCTCGACGATTGTCAACAACCGTGAAATCGCCCAGGCGAAGATGTTTGCGATCCATCGGATTCTCGGCGAGGATGCACAAATCTTTTCTATCGAGGAGGAGCCGACGGCGAGTGCGCTCTATGACAAACTCAGCAAGCTTGACGATGACGAGACAACCAGTTTCTACACGTCGACGAAATGCGCGTTCCTGAAGGAAAAGAAGTTCCTTGAGAAGTCGCATCCGGAAGTCCTTGAGCGGATTGATGCGTTTCCGAGCATGATCAAGACGGCGTGGGAGAGTGACAAGACACAGCCGCATGCCACCTTTATGTTCAAGCGTCATGGGGCGACCTTTTCGGTCGTGGTGCATTCCAAGACGGACAACGAAATCTCCGAATGGACGCTCAAAGACGCGGTTGAGCAGATAAAATGTTCGTTTGATACGCCCAAAGAGGCGTTCACCGAAGAGTTCTGGCAATATCCCGCCTACGACAAGGAGAAGGGCGGGCCGCGTGGCGTTTATGAATCGCTGAAGCAATATAAGCCGAAGGGTCTGGCAATCAGCGGGGGCACGCCTGATTTCGTGACGGCGGTCGGCGTCATCGGGACGTTGCGTCCTTTGCTGGGAGGCGATCTCAAGCTATTTGGATCGATGGTCGCGGAAGACATCCAGACCTACGGGACGATACCGCTCCGCACCATTCGGCAGATCGCCCGTTGCGACCGCATCAAAGACCAGGGAAAGGCGGCGGCCGAACTTGCGGACATCTTGGAGCAGCTGCGCGAGCTTCGTGGCGACGACTATATGGAACCAATCCGTCGCCGTGCCGCAACCGAGTCGATTTTGGTAACGATAGAGAAACATTGATCTCTCGTGAGCGGCGTCGTTTTTTACGGCGGCAATGGAAAAGTCCCGAAACTTGCAAATGTGTTGAAACGGATAGACGGAACGGGTCCGCCATCGATTGCAACTTTCCGTTGTTTTGGCAAATCCCGCGAACTTGAATTTAACCTCCAACTTGGGTAAACTATTTGGCATAGGTTTTGAACCTTTTCCGTAAACTTACGCCTTCGGGCAAAACTCCATGGAGAAATCAATGGCCAAGACAACAAAGAAAACCGCGGCACCCCTGAAGCGCGCCGCCTTCATCGGGCTCGGCATCCAGTCGCGCGAAATGCTGCTGCCGCAGTTCCTCAAGCTCCCCGTCGTGATCGCCGCCGTTTGCGACTGCGACAAGGTGCGCCGCGAGGACGCCGCCAAGCGCGTGAACGACGCCTACGCCCAGGACGAGGAGAAGAAGTCGTTTGCCGGGAAGTGCAAGCCCGTCGCGGATTTCCGCAAGGTCATCAAGGACAAGACGATTGACATTGTCGTCATTGTCACGCCCGACCACTGGCACGCCTACATGGCTGTCGAGGCCATGAAGGCCGGCAAGGACGTCTATTGCGAGAAGCCCCTCACCTACAGCGTCGAGGAGGCGAAGCTCGTCATGGCCGCGCAGAAGAAGTACAAGCGCGTTTTCCAGACCGGCGCCTGGCAGCGTTCGCGCCGCGAGTTCCGCACCGCCTGCATGGTTGTCCGCAACGGCCTCATCGGCGACGTCAAGTTCGTCGACTGCAACTACGGCAACGCCGCGGCCGCCTTCAACAAGGACATCGCCAACTTCCCGGCGAACCTCGGCGGCCCCTCGCATCCGCACCGTTTCTTCTGCCAGTGGAACGGCCCCGAAGGCAAGGCCCAGGAAGTCGCCGTCGAATCCGCCCCCAACCCCGACGTCGACTGGGACATGTGGCTCGGCCCGGCCCCGTGGTCGCCTTATTCCGACCAGTGCGCGCCGCGCGGCGTGAACAGGTTCTACCCGATGTTCTGGCGCTTCGACGACAACTACGGCACCGGCTACAACGGCGACTGGGGCGCCCACCATCTCGATATCGCGCAGTGGGGCCTCGACCTTGACAAGTCCGGTCCGGCCAAGACCGCCCGCCCGGACATCCCGTCCTCGACCACCCCGCTTCAGGGCGCCCGCCGCCAGTACGGCATGAAGTTCGTCTTCGCCAATGGCGCGACAATCTTCCACAACCTCTTCTCGACCTGGGGCACGGTCTTCTACGGCACCAAGGGCATCGTCGCCGTCAACCGCGGCAAGATCGCCGTCTGGAAGGGCAAGGGCGTCAAGCCGACGGACGAGATCCGCAAGGCGCTCGCCGAAGACAAGTTCGACGGAATGAAGAAGGTCGGGGCGTTCTTCGGCCAGGACTGGGGTTCCAGCACCAACATCCAGGCCGGCGCCGGCCTGGGCGAAACGCTCGACGCCATTGAGAAGTTCTACAAGCTCGACAAGGCCCCCGTGCAGCTCTACAAGTCCGCCCAGCAGACCGGCAATTTCGTCGAGTGCTGCTACACCCGCAAGGCGACGATCTCGCCTTCCGAGACGGGCGCCCGCGCGGCCATCCTCTGCCAGCTTTGCAACCTCAGCTACGTTTACGACGCGAGCTTCGACTGGGATCCGAAGAAGAACGACTTCGCCAACGGCACGGGCGATCCGCTCTGGCTCAAGCGCCCGGTCTACCGCAACGGCTGGGAAATCAAGCTCTAAAGGCAACAACCAGGATCCACACCCAAGGAACACAGACAATGTCAGATCTCATCCAGCAACTTGAACTTGAGGCGACGCCGAAGTGCGCCGCCCCGTTCGACCCCGGCTTCCGCCCCGCGGCCCTCTGGGTCCGCGCCTACCGCAAGCGCCTCGGCGCCGACCGCCGCAAGGTCGTCATCGCCCTGCAGCGTCCTGACGGCATGGTCTTCCACCACCAGCTCGAAGTCCTTCCCGACACGCCTGAACACGCCGCGGCCAACTACCGCTACGTCGAGCGCACGGTCAAGTACCTCCTCTGGCAGAAGGGCGCCAACACCGTCCTCGTCTCGGGCTGCCCCGAGGTGACCGCCAAGCTCGCCAAGGCCTACGCCAAGGGCGGCGAGCGCGAGTTCGACGCCGACTTCATGGGCCGGCTCGTTTTCCTCGGCGCCTTCACGGTCAAGGACGTCAAGGAGTCCGAAATCCCCGCGCCAAACGAGCCGAAGTACCGCATGGGCGGCTGCTGGAAGGGCTGCCGCGTCGGTTTCGACCTCGGCGGCTCCGACCGCAAGTGCGCCGCCGTCAAGGACGGCGAGGTGGTTTACACGGAGGAAGTCCCCTGGGCCCCGATCAAGGAAGCCGACTGGCACTACCAGTACGAGGGCATCAAGGATTCGATTCGCCGCGCCGCGGCCCATCTTCCCCGCGTCGACGCGATCGGCGGCAGCTCCGCCGGCGTCTACATGAACAACGAAGTCCGTTCGGCGTCGCTCTTCCGCGGCATCCCGCCGGCCGACTTCGACGCCCATATCCGCAAGCTCTTCATTGACCTCGGCAAGGAGTTCGGCGTTCCCCTCTACCTGATGAACGACGGCGATGTCACGGCGCTTGCCGGCGCCATCCAGCTCGGCGACCATCCGGTGCTCGGCATGGCCTTCGGCACCTCGCTTGCGGGCGGCTATTGCGGTCCCGACGGCGGGCTCACGCCGTGGCTCAACGAGCTCGCCTTTGTGCCGTGCGATTTCCGTACGCCCGGTCCCGGCTGCCCGCAGGACGACTGGTCGCTTGACTACGGCTGCGGCGCGCAGTACCTCTCGCAGCAGGCCGTTGGCCGCCTCGCGGTCGCCGCAGGCGTTGAGTTCGCGCCGGATTGCGACACGCTCCCGCTTCGCCTCAAGGAGATGCAGCGCCGCCTCGACAAGGACGGCGACCCCGTCGCCGCCGACATCTTCAAGGCGGTCGGCCGCTTCCTCGGCTACACGGTCGCGTATGCCGACGACTTCTACGTCCTCAAGCGCTTCCTCGCCCTTGGCCGCGTCACTTCCGGCAAGGGTGGCGACATCATCATCAAGGAGAGCACCGCCGTGCTCGAGGCCGAATTCCCCGAAATCGCGGAGAAGGTCAAGATCGAGATGCCCGACGAAACGTCGAAGCGCCATGGCCAGGCGGTTATCGCCGCCACGCTCCCGCCCGACGAGCTCATCAAGGCGTAAGGTCAGCCGAGCGATTGGCAAAAAAGGCGGCCCGGAAATCCCGGGCCGCCTTTTTTCGTGCTCAATCAAAGTCCGTCATCTTGCTTTTCCAAATAGCGGACATGATTCCAGTCGCTGTAGATGACCTTTGGCTTAAGCCGGACGTCTCTTCCGTTTTTTCTGATGAAACCATTTTTCAGAGCGGCGCGAAGACGGACATTGTCCGCCTGCTGCTTGCCGCAGGCCGCCTCCGCAAGCAGATTGAAATACTGCCCGGGGAATCCTTCCCATTCGTACGGGTTCAATGAGACCGGCCTTGCCAAGGACGATCCGGGTGAAATTTCATCGTATACTGGAATATTCCGGTACCAGGGAACCTCGCGTCGCGTCAAGGGATATGTTTCCCCGTCTATCTCCAGCTCAAGGGACAGGTCGTAATACCCGAATGATGAATTTTCCTGCGTCAAAAACACGGGCGTCGACTTTGACTTATTGGCGACAAGCAGGATGAATTGCACCGGAAACTTTTGTTTCGCCCCTGTTTCACGGACAATGATTTCATCCAGTCCGGCCACCGGGTCAACATCAAGGCAAGGGGATGATGACATTTCCGCAAGGCGGATTTCGCATATCCCTGGAATGTCGAGGCTGTTTTTATCCGAGGCGCTATCGGAAAGATTATGGATGCAGGCCATTTTGCCGCTGTCGTTCCGGATTTTGGCGTTGATGTAATCCAAGAGCAATTCTTCACATTCGCTTCCGCACTTTGCGGATTTTGTTATTTCCGGCCAGGCGTCACGGACATCCCGTAGGAATTGGACGCTTTCACTGTCGAGTTGCCAATCCGCAGGCTGTGGGTCTGATGCCATGGTTGACACGGATTGTAAAATCACAAGAGCAAGAGCCCGCTTTGTTTTCGTGTCGTTTCCAACGACGTTTTCGGTGTTTTCCAATGCCAAAAGGCAGTTCAGGGCGTCCCTGCCGGACAGAAGTCTCACATCCACGCGATAGCCGTCTTTCGCATTTTCCAATTGGCAGTCGCGGTTCTGGTTTTTGACTTGGCTTTGCACAAGCATTGCACCCGCTGCGACGATTGCGAGTCCTGCGAGTACAATTGTCCGCGTTCTTGCTTTCATGGCGGCTATGCCCTCGGATGGGCGGCCTCGTAGATTTCGCGCAGGTGCTCGATGGTGACGTGCGTGTAGATTTGCGTCGTCGAGAGCGAGGCGTGCCCCAGGAGTTCCTGGACGGAGCGCAAATCCGCGCCGGCGTCGAGCATGTGCGTGGCGAAGGAGTGGCGGAGTTTGTGCGGGGTGCAGGTCGCGGGCAGGCCTGCGGCGGCGAGCCAGGTTTTCATCTGCCGCTCCATCGAGCGCGTGGTGAGGGGGGTGCCCCTGAAGTTCCTGAAAAGAGCGGATTCCGGCGAGAAGCCGTCCGCCCAGAGCAAGTCCGCGAAGGAAAGCGCCTGCCTGAGCGCGTCGATCGCCGGCTGCCCGAGTGCCGCCAGCCTTTGCTTGCGGCCTTTTCCGAAAAGGCGGACGACGCCCGTTTCGAGATCGACGTCCGCGACGCGGGCCGCCGCAGCCTCGGCGACGCGCGCGCCGGTGCTGTAGAGAAATTCGAAAAGGGCGTTGTCGCGCCAGGCGGCGTAGGCGTCGTCGCGCATGGGTTTCCCCGCCGAGGCGTTCAGCGCCTCAAGGGGGGCTTCGATGAGTTTGACGACCTGTTCCCGTGTGAGGATTTCCGGCAGGTGCTTCGGGGCCTTGGGGCCCCTGACGGTGGCGCAGGGGTTGCGTTTGACGGTGCCCTCGCGCAGAAGGAAGGTGAAGAACGTGCGCAGGGCGGCCAGCTTGCGCCGCGTGGTCGTGGGGGCGGCGCCGAGTTTCTGGCTCTCGATCAGGAAGGCCCGCACCTTGTAGCGGTCGGGGTCCGCCCAGTTGAAGGGGGGGGCGGACTTGCCAAAGGCGAAAGCCGCGAACTGGGCGACGTCCTGGAGGTAGGCGGAGACGGTGTGGGGCGAGTCGTTGCGCTCCGCCTGGATGTGGTCGGCGAATTCGCCGACCCAGGGGTCTGCCCCCGCCTGCGGATGGAGCGGCATGGCCTCGGCGGGTTCACGAGGGGCCATGCGGGCTTCCAGGACGGGGAAGTCGTCGTCGGACTTGTAGACGGGCCTTCCGAGGCGTGTCATTCGGCGTCTTCCGCCACAGCGTTCTTGCCGAGGAGGTCGGCGGCTTCGGGAATCTGGCTCTTGTAGCGCGCGATGATCTTGCGCATCGCCGCGCGTTGCCTGACGGAAAGCGCACCCTTGCTTTCAAACTGGTTCTTGACGGACTTGAAAAACTCCGCGTCGTCAAAGACGCGCTTGCCGCGCTTGACGGGCTCCCGCCATTCCGTGATCTTGCCAAGGGCGGCGAGAAGGGCGGGGCTTTCGGTGTCCGCCTCCAGGGCGCCGCCAGAGGCGCTGATGCCGTATTTCTCCGCAACGGCCTCGGAGTCCTTGAGGTTGGGAAGCTCGTTTTCGAGGGCGCGGTCGATTGCGGCGATCTGCCGGGGCGAGAGGTTGCGCCCGGATTTGGCCTGCCTGTCGAGCGACGCCAGGAAGCGTTTCTGGTTGTCGCCGAGGTCGGCGGCAAGAAGAACGGCAAGCTTCTCAAGGGCCTCCGGCGGCGTTTCGGGATGCTCGGTCTTGATGACGTCCGCCAAGCCGATGGACTGCAGGAAGGTTTCGACGCCTGGAAGTTGCGCGCGGTAGCGCCAGGCCATTGAGGCGAGGGCCGCAAGCTGCCGCTTGGAAATGGGTTTTTCACCGGCTGCGAACTGCTCGGTGATGGAGGCGACGAGCTTTTGGTCGTCGTAGACACGGCGCCCGCGTTTTTCGGCGGGAATCCACTCCCTTACGCCGCCGAGGAGGTCGAGCGTCTGCCTGACGGCATCGGCATCGGCCGGCGGATCCTTGGTGCCGGCCATCCATTCCGTGAACTTGCCGTAGAAATCCTCCATCAGCGCCGTCCACTCAATGGCGCCGGATTCGACCTTGTCGAGATCCGTTTCCATTTCCGCGGTGAAGCCGACGTCGAAGAGTTCCGGCAGCTTGCTGACGAGGACGTCGACGACTTCCTTGCCGAGGTCGGTGGGGAAGAGCGTGCGGCGTTCGCGCGTGACATAGTTGTGCTTGATGATCGTGTCCATGATCGACGCATAGGTCGAAGGACGCCCGATGCCGTTCTTTTCGAGCGTGTCGATGAGCATGGCCTCGGAGTAGCGGGCCGGGGGCTTCGTCTCCTTGCGCTCGGACTTGATTTCCCGGATGTCCACGCCTTCGCCGACAGCGAGAACCGGGAGTTTCGCCTCGTCGTCGTCTTCGTCGTCCTGCGCGGTTTCGACATCCTTGCCGTCGGGCATGGCGACGGCCTTGCGGATGTCGAGCTCCATGACCTTCATGAAGCCGGGGAAGGCGACTTCCGTGGCGGTCGCGGAGAAGGTGTAGCTGTCGGCGGCGGCGTCATTGTCGGCGACGGCGTCGAAAAGCACCGTGCGCTGGTTGAATTTCGCCGACGACATCTGCGAGGCGACAAAACGGCGCCAGATGAGGTCGTAGAGTTTCAGTTCGGCCGGGTCGAGCTTTTGCGCGAGCGAGGCCGGCGTGCGGGTGACGTCGGTGGGGCGGATGGCTTCGTGGGCCTCCTGCGCTTTAGAGCCGCTCTTGTAGAAGTTGGGGCGTTCGGGACGGAAGGCGTCGCCGTAGTTGCGCGAGATGAAGTCGAGGGTCGCCTCCTGGGCGTCGCGGGCGACGGCGGGGGCGTCGGTACGCATGTAGGTGATGAGACCGACGGAGCCTTCGGAGCCGCCGAGGTCAATGCCTTCGTAGAGTTTTTGGGCGATGGACATCGTGCGGCCGGGAGTGAACCCGAGCACACTTGAGGCGGCGCGCTGCAGGGAGCTGGTGATGAAGGGCGGCAAGGCGTGCTTCATGATTTCGCGCGAGTTGACGGCGCCGACAACCATGCGGCACTTGTTCAGGTCGGCGAGGATTTTCTCCGCCTGCTCGGCCGAGGCGATTTCAGCCTTTGCGCCGTTGATCTTCGCGAGTTTCGCGAAAAACGGGTCGAAGGGGGCCTTTTGGAGAAGGGCGCCGAGCACCCAGTAGGAGACCGGCTTGAAGGCGGTGATTTCCTTTTCGCGCTCGCAGACGAGACGGAGGGCGACGGATTGCACGCGGCCCGCGCTGGAGCCACCCTTGATGTTGCGCCAGATGAAGGGACTGACCTTGTAGCCGACGATGCGGTCGATGAGGCGGCGCGCCTGCTGGGCGTCGACCCGCTGCATGTTGATGTCGCCGGGATTGGCCAGGGCCGCCTTGACGGCGCGGGGGGTGATTTCGTTGTACTGGATGCGGCGGAAGGTTTTGTTCTTGGCGACGGGGGCGAGGACTTCGCGAAGGTGCCAGGCGATGGCTTCTCCTTCGCGGTCGGGATCCGAGGCGAGAAGGATGTCCCCGGCCTTTTTCGCGGCGGACTTGAGGCTCGCCACGACCTTGACCGAGGAGTCCGAGACCTCGTAGTCGGGCTTGAAACCCGCCTCGACGTCAATGCCCATGCGGTGGGCGGGCAAGTCGCGGATGTGGCCTTTCGAGGAAAGCACGATGTAGTCGGGCCCGAGAAACTTCCCTATGGTTTGCGCCTTGTGGGGGGATTCCACGATGACGAGATGCTTGGCGCCTGCTTCAGTTGTCTTTTCTTCTGCCATGATCAATTTCCATTTGCGTAATGCCTCGCCTTGCGCGCTTGCCAAGGTGAAACATTAGCTACAAACAATGCCGAATTTTCAAAGTTTTGTCAAGTATTATTTTCCAATGCCGATGACATATTCGTAGCATTGGCGGAGTCCGTCCTTGAAGAAGGCGAAGTTGTGGCGGGCGGCGAGAATGGCTTTTCCCCCCTCGGTGATGCGGAACCGTTTTTCGCTGTCGGCGCAGAGATTTAGGATGCCTTTTGCGAAGCCCTCGGAGGTGAGCGGGGTGAGTTCGGCCGTGTCCCTGTCGAGGATGAGGCGGTTGGCCGGGCAGTCGGTCGCGACAATCGGGGCGCCGGCCTTGAGGTAGTCGAGGAGTTTGAGGGGGGTGTTCATGCCGGAGATGCGCGGCGAGAGCAGGATGTCGAGCGCCGCGAGGTGCGTGGGGAGTTCGTCCGGGTCGATGAAACCTGCGAAGACAACGGCGTCGAGGCAGCCGGCCTCGGCAAGCTGGGCGCGGCGGTCCGCGATTTCCGCCGGGCTTCCGCCGACGATGATGAAGCGCGCCCGGGGTTCGGCCTTCGCCACGATGGGAATCGCGCCGAAGAGCAGGTCGATGCCCTGGTAGACGGCGAAGGAGCCGACATAGCCGATGAGCAGGTCGTTGGCGTCGCGGACGTAGCGGGCGCGGACTTCGGCGACTTTGCCGGCGTCGGCCTCCACCAGGGACGATGGAATGTCGGGGATGAGGCATGCCCGCGAGGCCCGCCCGTATTTGATGGCGTTTTCAACGAGGCCGGGGCCGGTTCCGATGACGGCGTCGGCATGGCGCATGACGTAGCGCTCGACTTTCGCGTAGGTCTTGACGATCAGGTTCTTGAGACCGCCTTTCTTCGAGTAGCTCTCGGGATCGGAATGGCGCTCGAAGACGACCTTGGCCCGTCCGATTCGCCCGCAGGCAAGGGCGATGACGCCGCAGTCCTCGACGCCGTGCACGACGGCGTAGCGGCGCGTGAGGACGCGTCCCAGCGCCATCCAGAAAAGCAGGAAGTCGAAGGCGAGCTTGAGGGGCGAGGGCCCGATTGAAATTTTCTTCGCCAGGAAGAGGTTGGGGGCGCGGGTGATTTTGACTCCGGGTATCTCGCGTCTTTCGCCAATGGGAAGTGTCAGGAACTCGACTTCGTAGCCGAGTTGCGAAAGCGACATAAGGTCGAAACCGAGGCGGATCGGGGAACCGCGTTTCTCGAAGAAGGGCTGGGAGGCGATGAAGAGGGTCCTGTTGTTTTTCATGGATGTCTATTCCTGTTTGGTGTCGGAAATGATGAGGCCCCCGTCGATGATGGCTTTGCGCTGGAGGATGTTTTGCTCGACCGACGAGGCCGAAAGCGGGTAGCCGTAGCGTTGGCTGTCCGTGACGCCGATTTCAAGCGACCAGATTCCGGCGGCGGCGTCGGCGGGGATCTGCACGTCGCGTATCGTGATGAAGTCGGCCGTGTCCTCCCCGGCGTCGTCCGAGGTTATGTTTGCCGTCCCGTGGTCAAGGACAAAGGTGTCCTTGAGGCGTTTCCCGTCCGGAGAGGCAAGCGCCACCTCGGCCTTGAAGCGGCCCATTGAGGCGGAAGCCCCGGCGAGCTTCCAGTAATGGCAGATTTTGACTGTGCCGCCAGGGGCCGCTTCGTGCTCGCCGGAGAGAATCCGCGCACCCTTCCAGCGCAGGTTGTTGCCAAAGGAAACTTCTGAGCCCAGGTCTGGTTCCGTGAAGAGCCGGAGGTTTTCGAGGATTTCCAGCGCGGTGTTTTCACTGGCGGCGGGGAGGATGGCGCGAAGCAACATGGTCGACGTGGGCGCGAAGTCGATCAGCCATCCGTCTTTTTCCGGGGAAAGCGGCGCGGAAAGGGAAAGAACCGTCCTCATCCAGTCGTCGGCGGGTGCCGCAATGACTTTCCCGTCCCTGATGAAAAGGCACCCGTTTGCCTTGGCGGCGGCGAGCGAGGCTCCGGGTTGCGAGGCGTTCGGCGTGAAAAGGACATCCGGTTCCAGACCCGCGATGCGCCGCATTGACAGTCCGGCCCGGGAAAATTCCGCCGCCGTGGCGTCGGCCTCGCGCCCGGAGACGAGGAGGACGGTGAAACCGTCGAGGACGAAGCGCTTGCCATAGGGGGAGGAAACGTAGTCGACGCTTTTCACAGCGCCGTTTGAGACGGCTTCGAGCCGCTTCGCCAAGGTCTCGGAACCTGAAGTGCCCGTGACGGAGGCAATCGCGATTTTCGAGAGGCCGTTGCGCGACAAGATGCTGGACAAGGCCGCGAGGCGGCGGGCGTCGTACCGGTCCCCCGCCGCGAGGGTGGAAGTCTGTCCGGGGGTTCCCCCCCGTGTCGAAAGACGCGCCTTGGCCAAGATGACGGCCGCCGCCAGCAAGGCGAGAAGCAAGGGCAGGGCCACGGCGATCCGAAGCTTTGCGAAACGGCAAGGCAGGGGGGCGATGCAGAAGGTGAAAAAGCCAAGCATGACGAATGGCATGAAGCGAAGATGCCCAATGGACAGCGCCTGCGGGGGGGAGACGAGAAGCAAGGCTGCAAAGGCAAGGGTCGTCGCCAATGCGACGAGAACGGCCAGGCGGATCCATTTCGGCACGTCCGGGAGCGCGGCCTTGTCTTTCGGCGTGCGTTTCGGAGGCGGCGCAAAAAGCGTGAGGGTCGCCAGGACCGAGGCGGGAAGAAGCAGGCCGAGGGCGAGCCGGAGTCCGGTGGGAAGCCCGGCGGGAAAGACCTGGCGGACGCAGGCGGAGGCGGAACGGACGAGGTATTCGCCGTCGAAGATGAAGGTGTCCGCCTCATGCGCGGCGACGCCTTGGGCCAGGATGGCGACCGCCGCCAGGAGGGTGTAGAACACGACAAGCGAGGCGGCGGCAACAATACCGCCCCGCCATTTTGCCAGGCGGGTTTCCGCCGCGCAAGTTTGCGCGTCTTTCTGTGTCGTCCATGCCATAAGTCAATTAACCATTTTACCATAACTCGCGCTTTCGCCGCGAAAATCGGGACATCGCGGAGGGCCGCGACAGGAGATGCTACGTCTACGACCGTACTCTTTGCCAATGGGGGTATTCTCGACAGGGGCGCCTCCTCTGCGTGGGCGTCTGCGCTGTTGTCGGCGACATAGGCAAAAAGGAAAGGAAAAACTCAAATGGAACACATTCACAGCAGTTGGAATTCGGACCGCATCGCGGCGAGCCTGCTCAACAAATCGCGGAAGACCCCGGGGAAACGGGAAACCCCACTGATCGCGGTCTTCAAGGGAAAGGACCTCATGGTCGTGACGGGAAGGGGGGCGGTCCGGTTCGCCGCGGACTATCGGGACACCATCGCCTCGGCCTGCTGTTCGGACGGTTGGCTCTGGGTGGTTCTCGCGGACGGGGCGGTCTTCACCTATGGTTACGACACCGCCGACGGAACGTTTCGCGCGGTGCGCGCGCCGCGCGCCGCCGCGGGGACGAGGGCGGCATAAGCCAAGGGAATATGCTGATGTCTCCACGAAGGAGCTTTGAACATGGCGAACAAGAGGAAAGCCGAATGTGCAACAACATGGCGGTCATCGCCTGCCTTGGATTTCAGGACGATATCGCCGCCGTCGCCGCCAACGACATTCTCGGGCGTGACTTGCAGGATGCCGCGCTATGAGCAGCTCCGTGAAAAGCATTTACCTCCACCTCGGCGAAACTTTCATCGGGACACTATCCGTTGACAGCGTCCGCGGGCGCGAAACCATGATGTTTAAATTCGCGGCGTTTTTGGCTGACTGATGCCGGATGGCGCCTTGCGCCGATGTTTGACGTCAACCCCAATCCCAATGGCGGTGGAAACGCCCTTGACATGGGCGATCCCATCAAGGACGCGGAATACTACAGGCTGTCCTCTGCGGAATCCAAATCTCGCTTTGCCTTTATCCGGCAAGTGGTCGACAGCGCACCTTCGGCCTTTTCAAGGAGACGGTAAGGTCAATCAGCTTTTGCAATATTTTACTTGACAGAACTCTTGATTAAGGTGCAAAAAAGTGCAATAATACGTCTTATGAAAAAACATGTTATGAATCCCCTTGGAGCTGCCATTGCGTTGGCGGGCGCATTTTTTGCGCCGGGCGCCCAGGCCGGCGAATATGACGACCTCACCGTCCCGTCTCAGGCGGGGGTGAACGAGATCACGGCTTCGTCGGCAACGGTTGCCGGTGCGGCAGGGGCGTTTGCCAGCGATTCGGACAGCACGAGCCGGTTCGCAACTCAGGCAACGTCCGCGACGCTTCAGTATCGGTTCATCGACGGCACGATTCCGGTCGTGACCAATTTCAGTCTGATGCCGCCCAAAACAGGGGGAACGGCGTATGCCCCCCTGGAGATTGCCTTGTATGGATCCAATACGGGCGAGTCGTCCGACTGGGCGTTGCTAACCGAGGTCAAGGGCTTGACGTGGACGTCTGCCACCGAACGCAAGTATTTTCCGTTTGAGAACCAGAAGCCGTATCTCTGGTACAAGTGGTCGTTCAAGAATTCGTCCGGCGGAAAATACATCGGCTGCCAGAGCGTTCAGCTGTTCGGATTCAAGGTCGAGGACGATGCGCTTTACATCATTGGCGAGCCCTTTTTCTGCGGTAGCGTCACGCCGGACTATTCGCTGAGGAGCGGACTTTCCGAAGGGGACAAGATATCCTGCTCGGCTTCTGGCGAGTCGTTTTATTATGCTGGAGGCGACTATTGGATGATGGCAAAGGGATGGAAGCTCTATTGCATAACGAATGGACTTTCGGGATTCGAGGTCGCCGACGAGGCGGAGGAAATCGAACTGGAGTACAGTCACCCAGGCAAGAAGCGCGTACTGGCCTGGCAATTCGACGCGCAGCCGTGTGTTGTCATTGCTGCCGCCGAACATGGAAGTGCGGCTTCGGACAAACTGCATTACACGGCCGGTAAGTATGCGACGGTGACGGCGACGGCTGACACCGGCTTTGGCTTCGCCTACTGGACCGGCGACGTGCCGGATGCGGACAAGTATGACAATCCTCTGCTTCTCTGCATGGATGCGCCCAAGCACGTGACACCGGTCTTCCTGCCGGCGAAGACGGTGACGCCCGACGGGGCGGAGACGCCGCAGCAGGCGGTTGATTCGTTTGGTGCGGACGGCGGCGTTCTCTTTATGGAAGAAGGCACCTACGGCTACGACACTGCGGAGCCGGCGCTGTATCTCACCACGCCGGTCATCGTCCGCGGCGCGGGACGCGACAAGACCGTCATTGACGGACAGGGTGGCAAGATGCGCGCGGTGACGATTGCCAATGCGAACGCCGCGGTCGTTGGTGTGACCGTTAGCAACTGCAAGGGCGGCACTTCGCAGGGGGGCGACAACAAAGGCAGCGGACTGTTCATCACTGCGAGCGGCGGAATGTTCATCGACGGCGCTGTCGTGGGCTGCACGAACACGGCCGCCAACGGTGCAATCGCCATGAAGGGTGGGCGCGTATCGCGGTCGATCATAAGGGCCAACAGGAGCGGCATCGGTGGCGGCATCTACATGGACAATACGTCTGTTCCCATTGTCGACAACTGCCTGATTACCGACAACGTTGCAAACGACCAGGGCGGCGCAATCTACTTCTGCGGTGGCACACTGCTGAACTGCACGATAGTCAATAACAAAGAGACGGCAAGCGGACAATACGGCGGTGGAGGAGGCGTGTGTCTCATGTCAGGGTCGGCGCGGACCGTCTACAACTGTATCTTTCAGGGCAACAAGGCGACCAAGACTGGAGGAGGCGCACCTGACTGGTATGCGACTTCAACGGCGCAAGGGCAGACAGTCGACTTCAGAAACAACGCGATGGAGATCAACCTCTACAAGTCGCAGAATCCGCTGTCCGGTGTGACGTTTGTGGCGGATACTGACTGGATTCCGTCTTCCGCTTCGGCGACGAAGGACGCCGGCACGGCTCACAGCAAGCAGTCATCGCGTGATCTGATCGGCAAGCCTCGTGTCTCCGGCGACGCGATTGACGCCGGTTGCTACGAGTTTGACGACAATGTGGTCGGATGCTCGTTCGCGGCGGAACCTGCGCTGATCCTGACAAACGGCGTGTCGACGCTGAAAGCCAAGGTGTCTGGCGTCGAGGACGAGTCGGACCTGACCTTCGAGTGGACGGTTTCCAACAAGACGACGGGTGTCGTCTCGGCTGCAACGGGCAAGAACGCGGATCTCGTCGAGCCGGACGAGGGCTGGTATGCCGTGACGCTGCGCGTGTTGCGCGGAGGCGAGGAAGTGGCGAATTACTTCGACGGCGAGTGCTTGCGCGTGGTGCCGAACGAGATTGTACTTTCGGATGGGGACGATCTGGCGGCGGCGGTGGCGCGCGCCGACCTTGGCACCCTGATTGTTCTCGGCGACGGCACTTACGAGATTGGCGGGACGATTGCGATGGATCGGGCAATGTCCATTGTCTCGAAGAGCGAATCATATTCGTCCGTCACGGTTGCCGTGACCAGCGCGAAGATCGCCTTTCACCTGAACAATCGGCAGGCGCTGTTGGAAGGGGTGACGATTCTCGGTCCGGTCAAGATGACGGACGACGGCGGCACGATTTCGAAGTGCCGCGTGACGGGATGCTACGGCAACCGCGGGCAAGAGATGCCGGTGTATGCCTACTCGTTTGACAATGCCGGTTTCATCACCCATTGCGTGGTTGACGGCAACGGCGTCAAGCCGGATGGAACCGTGAGCCGCAATTCGAAGGGCGCAATGCAGCTCTCTGACTATGTGCAGGTTGACAACTGCTTGGTTTGCGGCAATTACAGCGAAGGACCAGCCGTTTACATATCTAATTTCCCGAAGCTGCTGAACTGCACGATCGTCGA
>JAZQOA010000042.1:0-6274 GCA_045627605.1 Kiritimatiellia bacterium
CTTGACGTAACCGGGGACGCGCGCCGCGATCCTCACGCGGTGCCCCCACTTCGCCTCGGCCTCGACAGCCGCGGCCCTGACCTCGCGCATGAACTGCGTCATGAGGCCCGTGTTCGCCTCGTCGAAACCGGGTTTGAAGACGGGAATGGACCGGAGCCAGTCGAGCTCAAGGCCGTCCGACTCGTAGTCGAGCAGGTATTCGCGCGCCATGGCGAGGTGGTAGTCGTAAACGGCCTTTTCGCCGTAGTCCAGCGCGTTGTCATGCCAGTCTCCGCGCCAAGTGTGGCGGTACCAGCCGCGGACGTACTCCTTGTGGTCGAGCCAGAGATCGCCGTGCTGCGGGCGCCACTCCTGCCCGAGCGTGGCGTGGTGGATGTCGTCCATCCGCATCGAATGCCACATTTCAATTCCCTTTTCATGGCAGTAGCGGTAGCGGTAGGCCATGAAGTCGGGGAACTTCTCGAACATGTTTTTCGAGCGCAGGAACATCGTCCGGTAGGTCGGTTCAGGCGACTCCTCGTCCTCGCGGGATGGAATCGGCTTTCCGCGCAGGAGCAGCTTGCCGTCAGGCCCGATCGAGCAGTCCTTCCAGTAGGGCGTGCCAACCTTCGTGTCGTAGAAGGAACGCTGGAAATTCATGTTGTAGAAGACAGCCTCGACACCCGGCACCGCGTAGTAGTCGACATCGCGGCGGATGGCCGCCTCAAGTTCCGCCCTGTCGTATTTCTCGATTGGTTCCGAAAGCCAGAAGTTCCAGGCATCGGAATTGATGAAGACACCCATTAAACCACCCTCCATAAAATAGTGAGGCGACCGCCCGGGCCTACATCGCGCCTTCGCGCCCCGCGACCTGCGCCGAAAGCAGCGTCGCCTTCCGCATCGCGGACTCGGGCGAGCCGCCCGCCAGCGTCTCGCAGCACCACGCGGCGAGAAACGCGTCGCCGCACCCGACGGTATCGACAAGTTTTTCGCAAGGGGCGACGGGATAGCGCGCAAAGGCCCCGCCATCGCAAAACGCGCTGCCCTCCGCCCCGAGCGTCAAGATGACGGACCTAAGCCCGTAGCGTGCAATAAGCGCGCGGACGGTTTTCTCGGCGCCCCCCGCGATGTCCAGCATCCCCGAAAGGAGTTCGCACTCCTCGGCGTTGAGCTTAAGGACGTCCGCCACGCGCAGCGACTCCTCGATGACCTCGCGCGAATAGAAGTCCTGGCGTATGTTGATGTCAAAAAGTTTCAGTGCCTTCAGCGAGGGGTCTCGCAAAAGGCGCAGCATGGTCCGGCGGGAACGTTCGTCGCGCTGGGCGAGCGTACCGAAAACCACGGCGGAAAGACGCGGCAGGAGCGCCTCAAGCGCGGGGGGGGAGGAAAGGGCGTCCCACGCCACGGGTTTCCGAATCTCGTACGAGGGGATGCCGTCCGCCAGCGTCACGCCCACGGTGCCCGTCGGGAGGGCATTGCGCTGGATGAGCGAGCAGTCGATTCCCCTTCCCTCAAGGAACGCCACGATGTCGTCGCCGTCGCGGTCGTTGCCGACGGCGCTGACGACATAGGCCTCGGCCCCGAGTTGCGCCGCGTGGAAGACGACGTTGGCGGGCGCCCCGCCGCAACGTCGTCCCCGGGGAAGTTCATCCCAGAGCACTTCGCCAATTCCCGCAATGACTGGTTTCATCTTCCGGCATCCTCCATGTCCGCGACGATCACCTGCCCGTGGAACCAAAGCCCCCCGCGCCGCGGGCGGTTTCGGAAAGCTCGGGCACTTCCTCGAAGTCGGCCTGGACGACTGGCGCGACGACAAGCTGCGCGATGCGCTCGCCATCGGCCACCACTTGCGCCAGGCCGGAATGGTTGTGGAGGCAGACCTTGACCTCGCCCCGGTAGTCGGCGTCGACAACCCCGACCTTGTTGGCGGGGGCGAGGCCCTGGCGGCAGGCGAGGCCGCTCCGCGCGTAGACGAGCCCGACGAACCCCGCGGGAATCTCGAAGGCGAGCCCCGTGCCGATGAAGGCGCTTTCGCCGGGGGGAATTTCAAGCGGGGACGCCAAACGCGCGCATAAATCGGCGCCGGCGGCGAATTCCGTGCCGTAGAGCGGCAACTTCGCAAGGGGATCGAGTTTTCTGACACGGATCTTCATTCGGGAGACCTCCCCGCCGAAACGGCGCTAACGCCAGAGGTGAAGCACGACGATGGCCACGACCACGCCGGTCGCCATCCCCGCGAGCACTTCCTTGCGGGTGTGGCCCAGCAGTTCCTTGAGGCGCGGCACATTGAAGGTGTGCTCGGTAAAAAGCTCCTCGGTGATCTGGTTGAGGAGCTTGGCCTGCTGGCTCGCCGCATAGCGGACGCCGGCGGCGTCAAACATCGTGACGGCGGCGAAACTCAGCGCCAAGGCGAACATCGGGGACCCGAAGCCCTCGGTCATGCCGATCGACGTGGCAAGGGCGGAGACCAGCGCGCTGTGCGCACTCGGCATGCCGCCCGTGCTCACGAAATACGAGAGGTCGATTTTCCGCGTGTGGGAAAAGTCGATGCAGAGCTTGATGAACTGCGCCGTGCACCAGCCGATGAAAGGCGTCCAGAACCAAGGGGACTTGAAAAGGTCGAGGAAGGAAGTGTGGATTGTGAACTCGTGCATCTTCAGCCTGCGTTTCTGTAGGCGAAGAAGGTCCTCGCCAAAATCTTGAAGTCAAATGCGAGCGACCAGTTCTCAAGGTAGTAGAGGTCGTACTTCACGCGCTCGGAAATGCTCGTGTCGCCGCGGAGGCCGTTGACCTGCGCCCACCCGGTGAGGCCCGGTTTGGAGACGTGGCGCCACATGTAGTGCTCGATGCCCGGGGTGAACTGCTCGACGAAGAAAGGACGCTCGGGACGCGGGCCGACAAGGCTCATCTCGCCTTTCAGCACGTTCCAGAACTGCGGCAGCTCGTCGATGTTCCACTTGCGGAGGAAGGCGCCGGAACGGGTGCGGCGCGGATCGTCCCCGACGGTCCAGCCCGGCGTGCCGCCGCTCTCGGCGTCCTGCCGCATCGTGCGGAGCTTGTAGATCTTGAAAGTCTTGCCGCGCCGGCCGCAGCGTTCCTGCCCGTAGAAAACGGGGCCCTTCGACTCGCACTTGATCACGACGGCCGAAACGAGAATCACGGGCAAAGAAAGGACAAGCCCCACGATGCCGCCGCCAACGTCGACCACGCGCTTCAACATGCGGTTCCAGACCTGGTCGAGCGGCCAGCGGCCGATGCCGACGAGCGGGACGCTGCCAATCATCTGGAACTCCATCTTGTTGGTCATCATCCTGAAAAGGTCGGGGATCATGCTGAAGCGCACGAGGTGCTGCTCGCAGAAGACGACAAGGGCGACGGTTTCGTCGTGCGTGAGGGAATGCGACGCCAGCACGAGCATGTCGATGCCCAAGTCCTGGACGGCCTCGCCAAGCTTGTCGCGCCCGCCCTTGACCAACTCCGCGGGAATGCCGTCCGCGACCTTTTCGTCGCCGGCGGCCAGCACCGCCATGATCTGCGTGCGCATTCTCGGCTCGCGGGAGATGGCGCGGATGAATTGGGCGGCATCTTCGTTCGCCCCCAGGACGAGGGCGCGGTGACACGGCGCCGCATGGCGGGCGGCGGCGATTTCAAGGTGGGAGGCGATGGCGCGCTCGACCAGCACCAGCGCCGTCACGGTCGCAAGGGAGACAAGCACCGCGCCGTTTGAAATCCAGGGCAAGGTGTTTTTGAGAAGGCCCGAGCAGACAAGTACGCCGCCGCCGCCAAAGAGACAGGCGCGGACAAGGCGCGGAATCTTGCCGGTGAATGTGCCGTCCTGCGGGCGCGTGTAGAGCTTGAGAACCTGGAAGACCGCGAGGTAGAGGACGAGTACCGCCGCCGCGCCAAGCGCATAGCAGCGGTAAAGCTCGGCCACGTGCGACGGGTCGGCCGCGAGGAACGACGCCACGTCGTCGTTGAGGGGAACCCATCCGCTGGCGAAACGAATCCACACCGCCAGCAACTGGGCAAGCCAAATCACCGCCATGTCGGCGACGACGGCGACAACCGTCGTAATGGCGTCGTGTGAATCCCTGTCTCGCATTCCGTGCATCAGGCGGGCGGTCTCCGGCTACTTTCTGAGATCGACGCGCCGGATCTTGCCGCTTGTCGTCTTGGGCAATTCCCTGACGAACTCGACGATGCGCGGGTATTTGTAGGGGGCGGTCGTCTTCTTCACGTGGTTCTGGAGTTCCTTGACCATCGCCTCGTCGCCCACGTAACCCGGCGCAAGGACAACCGTCGCCTTGACGACGATGCCACGCTCGCCCTTCGGGTCGGGCACGCCGGTGACGGCGCATTCGACGACCGCCGGGTGCTCCTGGAGCGCGCTCTCGACTTCGAAGGGGCCGATGCGGTAGCCCGAGCTCTTGATGACGTCGTCGTCGCGGCCGATGTACCAGAAGTAGCCGTCCTCATCCTTCCAGCCGAGGTCGCCCGTGTAGTAGCAGTTGTTCTTCCAGACGGAGGGGTTTTCCCAGACTTTCTGGTCGAGGCCGTAGCCGTCGAGAAGGCCGCACGGGATTTCGCCGCCGCGGCAGCGGGCGACGATTTCGCCCTCGACGCCGGGCGGGCAGCTCCGCCCCTCGTCGTCGATGACGTCCATGTCGAAGGCGGCGGATGGCTTGCCCATCGAACCGGGCTTGGGCGTCACCCAGAGGAAGTTGCCCACGAGCACCGGGCTCTCAGTCTGCCCGAAGCCCTCGTTGAGCGTGAGGCCCGTCAGCTCCTTGAACTTGTTGAAGACCTCGGGGTTGAGCGCCTCGCCGGCAATCGCGCAGCGCTTCACGCTCGACCAGTCGTATTTGGAGAGGTCCTCCTGGATCATGAAGCGGAAGACCGTGGGGGGCGCGCAAAAGGTCGTCACCTTGTACTTGGCGATGACGTTCATGACGTCCGATGCGTGGAACTTGTCCATGTCGTAGGCCATGATCGCGCTGCCCGCGAGCCACTGCCCGTAGAGCTTGCCCCAGGCGGCCTTGGCCCAGCCCGTGTCGGCAAGCGTGAGGTGGAGGCCTCCCGGCATGCAGTGCTGCCAGTAGCGGGCCGTGACGATATGGCCGAAGGGATAGAGGAAGTTGTGGCGGACGATTTTCGGGTGGCCCGTGGTGCCGGAGGTGAAGTAGCACAGCATCGCGTCGCCGTTGTGCGTCGCCTCGTCGCCCGTCGGACGCCTAAAGGAATCGGGGAACTTCGCCATGTTCTCGTCGAGGTTGAGCCAGCCCTCGGGTGATTCGCCGCCCGTACTCACGAGGAACTCGACGGGCGTTTCCGGCTGGGCACCGGCAACGGACTCGAAGACATGCTGGTTGTGGCTCGTGACGACCATGCGGATGCCGGCGGCCTTGACGCGGTAGGAGATGTCGTGGGGCTGCAGGAGGTTGGTGGCGGGAATGGCCACCGCGCCAATCTTGTGGAGGGCGATGATCACCTCCCAGTAGCGGAAGTAGCGGCACATGATGAGCATCACGCGGTCGCCCTTCCTGATGCCCAGCGACCGGAACCAGTTGGCGATCCGGGCGCTGTCGCGCGAAATGTCGCGCATCGTGAGGATGCGCTCGCCCCCGTGGTCGTCGCACCAGACGAGGGCGCGGCGGTCGGGATCCTCCGCCGCCAGCACGTCGATGACGTCGAACGCGAAATTGAAGTCCTCCGGGATCTTCAACCGGTAGTTGGCCTTGAAATCCTCGTACGACGAGAATTCGGTTTTTTCAAGAAACCTGCTGAGAATGTCTTCCATTTTGCCACCAAAAATGTAAGTTATTATTTTACCCTTTAGCAAGGAAAGGGTCAAACGGGAATCTCCGCGCGGGTGCGACAAAAGATTGTCCCGGGGATCCGGCAGATGCCATTGCTTGGTCCCGTGTCGTTATGCCTTGTTTCGCCTCCCCGACCTGATTGCCCATCCCGGGAGCGCGACAAGATTTCGAAGCGCTAGTGCATTCCGCCGCTTTTTTGGAGCCGCTCCTTGTTGCCTGCCCTTTCCCTGCGTCCCGCCTACGCCGATTGCACACCGTCACCAGCCCCGACGGACTTCACAAGCGCCCAGAGGGGTTCCGACACCGCCTCAAGCGCCAGGACCAGCGCCGCCTGTGTTACACGCCTTTCCCCGGCGGCAACCACTCTCCCCGCATCTGCGCTTCCTGCGTCTTCCGCCGCCTTCACGCTGTCCGTGGCGACACAGTTCGCGGTGTTGCCACCGTTGGCACCGACAGTCCCGAAATTCCCTGAGTCCACA
>JAZQOA010000043.1:0-3517 GCA_045627605.1 Kiritimatiellia bacterium
CGCCAGGCCGGGTTTTCGTTGTCGGTCACGACGGCGGCCGCGTCGGCCTCGCCGTGGACCTGGGCATTGCCGGGGACCGTCCGCGACACGTACTGGTTGAGGGCGTTGGCGGCATATTGCGAGGTCTGCGCCTCGCCCTGCTCGTCGTAGAGCGACGATGAGACGCGGTTGCCGATGGCGTCGTAGGCGTAGTCGTAGTCGAAGCCGCGCACATCCGCGCCGCCGAGCGCGCGCCGGGCGGAGAGTTGTTGAATATTTCCCCTGTATGCTTCGGAGGGCAAATCAATATTGCACAAATTAAACATTATTAACTATTTCCTCCTTTGCCAATATTAGTTTATCAGGATTTTTTCGCGTAAACATTTCGTACCATGTTTCGTTTTTGTCTAAAATGTCGTCGCAGCAAATAATTTTAGTAATGCCGACGAATTCAATGCCAACAATATTTTCACTCTCACCATATTCATTTGCCTTATCAAACGCCTGTGATGGCGAATCAGCCAGAATCGTGACGATTCTGGATTCGCAAAGCCATCTTCCATGCTCTTTGCTGCACCCGACATACTTGAATAACAGTTGAACGGAATACCTTGCCATTTACTCCTCCAATATCAATGTCAATATCTCTGTGTGGGCCATAGCAGAGGCAGAGCCTATAGCTCCCCATAGCCAAGAATCAGAAACTGGTGTTGACAAGGACTTATAGTCAGCCTTATATCTTCCGTTAGGATTACAAACACACCCCATCGTGATTTCAATTGAATTTTCAAAACATGTTTGATAGTCTGCAACGCCTCCAAGGCCCCATAAGACCCCTTCCTGGTGAATATCTCCATAACGTTTCACACACCTTATTTTTGTTGGTACAGCAGAAAAATGCTCGCCGCAATCTACGACTCCCATCTGCCTAATTGAGACATCAGGCATTTCATTTCGTGCGGAGTTGCGAGTCCGCGCACAAGGTGATGGCTGAAAGCAAGCCAGAAACAAAAAGCGGAAATGACTTCATGCCTACATTGTAGCAAAAAAGGGCCACCGATGCAAAAGCGCAATTGGTTTGAGCGCAAGGTGAGCTCCAGATTCCAAAAAAAAAAGGCCGCGGCGAAACGCCACGGCCTCAGGTGTGCATTGAAGAAGCTCGCTATATGTTGAATTTCGGTTTGCGGGCCGTGCCGTAGTCCGAAACCACGAGCAGGTTCTTGTGGAAGCGAGCGTGCGTCACGGGGTAGTCGTCGCCAGGCTTGCCCAGTGCCGCGATGCGCAGAATCGTGTTGGCCCAGAAAAACTCCGTCGACTCGTTACGGGTCATAAGGAGCATGCGGCGGGCCTCAAGGCACTGCTTCATGCCCATTGTGATTGCGCGGTGCGGGAAGTTCTCGAGGTTGCCGCCGACGCCCTTGTGGCGGGTCGAGTCAATCGTGCGGGTGAACTCGTTGATCTCAAGGATGCGCGGATTCGACTCCGCCACGCCCGGCCCCGGCTCGTTGAACGCCACGTGCCCGTGAATGCCGATGCCGCCATAGCAGACCTCGATGCCGCCGGCGTCCTCGATCATCTTCGGAAGATCCTTGATGTTCTCGGGCGACGGGAAGATGATTTGCTCCTTCGGCATCATGAGGTCGGGACGGATGCGGTTGAAAAGCAACGGGCCGATTTGGCCGCGGAACGAGAGCGGATTAGACATCGGGATGAGCTCGTCTTTCTCGTCGTCCACGTACTCGTCCATGAAAAAGAAGCGGACGTTCTTGAGCGAGAGATTGCGGTAGTTGATCTTCTCCGCCATGATGCGGTAGGGCTGCGTCGGCCCGACCGGCATGATGAAAGAGACGATGTGGTCGCCCTTCGCCGCCTTCTCGAATTCGTCGACCATCTCCTCGGCGAGGAATTCGTAAACCTCGTCGAGCGTTTCGAAGAGCTTCAGCTGCCCGTTGGCGCGCCTCACGAGCTCATCGGTGTCGAGGGAGAGAATCTCCCTGACTTCTTCCTTGCGTTCCTTGTGCGTCATTTTTACTGCTCCTTTTTCCATCTTGGTTCGCCCGAGACGAACGTCGCCACGGGATCGAGGGCGTCGTCCACCAGGACGACGTCCGCCACAAAATTCCTTTCAATCCGGCCGCGATCGCCAATGCCAAGGGAAACGCATTGGTTGAGCGACGTCGCCTTCACCGCCTCCTCAAGGGGCAGGCCGGTCACGCGGGCATAGCGCTGGAAACACCGGGGGTAGAGCGCCACGGAGCCGGCGACGTTGGAGACCGTCGCCTTGGGGTCGTAGGGCACGTCGGCGAGGCGGGCGCAGCCGTCCGCGACGCGGACGCGAAGGCCGCCAAGCGTGTACATGCCGTCGGGGCAGCCCGCCGCGCACATCGCGTCCGTGACGACCATGACCTTGTCGGGGCCCTTGGCCTTTGCGATCAGCCGTATCATCGGGTCTGAAAGGTGTACGCCGTCGGTGATGATCTCGGCATAGACGTCGTCCGCCAGCAGTCCGCCCGTCACCATCGTGGGCCGGAGGTGGTGGATCGGCATCATCGCGTTGCAAAAGTGCGTGAGGTGCGTCATGCCGGCCTTGCGCGCACGTTCGAAGCAGTCGTAATCGGCCGCGCTGTGCCCGCCTGAAACGACGATGCCGCTCCCGGCAAGCTCGCGGATGCATTCCCCGGCACCTTCAAGTTCGGGGGCGAGCGAAACCTTGAGAACGGGGGAAAGGGCGTTGAGGCGCCTCACCATTGCGGCATCGGGCTTCATCAGGAAGGCCGGGTTCTGGGCGCCCGCCATCTCGGCGTTGAAAAACGGACCTTCAAGATGCACGCCGAGGCAAGTCGCCCCGGCGCCGCGCGCCTTGTAGCGCTCGGCGCAGCGGCACAGTTCGGCAAGATCAGATTCAGGCCGCGTGAGGCCCGTCGCGAGAAACGAGGTGACGCCGTCCGCCAGCTTGCCATGGCCGATCTTGTCGAAGGCGGCGTCAGTGAGGTCGCAGAAGTCGGCCCCTCCGCGCCCGTGGGAGTGGATGTCGAAGAAGCCCGGGAGCGCGATCAACCCCGAGGCGTCGAAACAATCGCCCGCAAGACGCCCCGTCCCCTTCTCCACGGAGGCGATGCGTCCGCCTTCGATGCGGATCGAGGCGATGCCCCAGTCCCTGCCCGGCGTTATAACCCTTGCGTTTGCGATGTGCATCGGCACTATCTTCCCGCGAAGAACTTGATCAGGCGACGGACGTGGGCGGCGCAAGAGTCGATAATCGGGTCCGCGAGCTTGTCGGGCGGCACGAAGGCGCCGCCAAGGTCGCCGAAGACCTTGAGGGTCGACTTGATGTAGCCGTCGAGGAACTCCGTGGCGATGTTGACCTTGGCAATGCCGCTTTCAATGGCGCGGCGGACGTCCGCGAGAGGCGTCCCGCTGCCACCGTGGAGGACGAGCGGCGTGCCCGGCAGCTCCGCGGCAATCGCGGCGCAGCGCGGGATGTCGAGCTTGGGCTCGGCCTTGTAGTAGCCGTGCGCCGTGCCAATCGAGACGGCCA